>WQUS01000102.1 GCA_009781965.1 Bacillota bacterium
TGTGTTTGTTAGTACCCGTAGCCCAGGCCCGTAAAGTTATTAACCGTAAGCGATTTCTCGGAGAGCATGAGCGCACGGTTAATAACTTTACGGGCCGGCTTGATGCGAAAGCAGTAACGTGTGACCAGTAACCTGCTTACAGCTAATGGGACCTTGCTATCTGGACGCCCAGAGCACGCAGCTTGTCTTCCAAACGGTGATAACCCCGATCAATAAAATGAGCGTTGGCAATACCGGTCTGCCCCCGGGCCATTAACCCGGCAATCACCAGGGCCGCGCCGGCCCGCAGATCGGTGGCCCCCACTTCGGCCCCGTGCAGCTCGGCTACCCCTTCCACCACCGCCATGCGCCCCTCCACTTTAATCCGGGCGCCCATTCTTTTTAACTCGCCCACCACCTGGAAGCGGTTTTCAAAGATATTTTCCACAATCACGCTGGTACCTTCCACCAAGGTCAGCATAGCCATGATCTGCGACTGCATATCGGTGGGAAATCCCGGATAGGGCAAGGTTTTAATATCCAAAGGCCGCATCGGGCCCTGGGCGTTTACTGTGACGCTGTCGCCGTTTTCCAGCACTTCCACCCCGGCCTCCCTGAGTTTGGCGCAAATAGGCTCAATGTGCGTCGGAATAATATTCTCCAGCACCAGGGATCCGCGGGTGGCCGCCGCCGCCAACATAAAAGTCCCGGCCTCAATGCGGTCCGGAATAACCGGGTAACGCACGCGTCCTCCCAACTGAGGGACCCCGTCAATTTTAATCACATCGGTACCGGCGCCCCGTACTTTCGCCCCCAGGCAGTTCAGGAAATTGGCCAGATCCACCACTTCCGGCTCTTTGGCCACATTCTCCAAAATAGTTTGTCCCACCGCCAGACAAGCGGCCATCATCAAATTTTCCGTGGCCCCCACACTGGGGAAATCAAGATAAATTCTGGCCCCTTTCAGCCTGGCCGGCGACCGGCCCACGGCAAAACCGCTCTCAATACTAATCTCCGCGCCCATACCGGCCAAACCTTTAAAGTGCAGGTCCATGGGCCTGACGCCAATATTACAGCCGCCGGGCAGAGAAACCCTGGCATAGCCGAACCGGGACAACAGCGGCCCCAGCAGCAGATTGGAAGCGCGCAGCTTTTTCACCAGATGACAGGGCGGATCAGCCTTCAGACAGGACGGCGGGTCGATCTGCACAGCCGAGTCACTGAGCCAGAGCACTTCGGCGCCCAGGTGCCTGATGATTTCAAACATAGCCTGTACATCGCTGATATCGGGAACGTTTTCCAAACTTACCCTTTCCGCAGACAGCACCGAGGCGCATATTACAGCCAAAGCAGCGTTTTTGGCGCCGCTGAGCCGAACCCGGCCCTGCAGCGGCTTGCCTCCGCTGATCAGCAGTTTATCCATTGTCAAGGCTGCTCCTCCCGATTTGTAAGCAACGGCTGTTGCAGTTCCACGGCCAGCCAATCCAGCCACTCCCTTTCTAATCCTTCAAATCCTGCCCGGCCTGCACCGTCTAATGCCAGGGCATTTACCACAGCTTCATTAAAATTTATGCCCCGAGCCAGATTTTTTATTATCTTATGCAAGCCTTCTTCGCCATAGACCGCCACAATGAATTCCACCACCGACAGTGATTCCCGGTAGGCCAGGTTCTGATCGGCCAGCTTATCAAAGCCCTGATCCATCTCTCGCAGCGGATACACTCCCCGGCTCCAAACGTCTGCCGGGCAGCCGGGCGAATAGCCGGTAATTTTATATTCCTGATACTGGGCCAGTCCTTCGGTAAACCAGCGGGGGAAGTTACCCTGACCGGCATAATCCAGCAGCAAATGAGACAATTCATGGGCCATGGGACCGGCCTGCTGAAAAACCTGCCGCATCTCCTGGGGCTCCGCATCGTTCACCCACGCCCGGGGCGCCAGCACCCTAATCACCCCTTGCCAGTAAACGCCCATGGCGCTTTCACTGGCCGGCCAGCCAAAGCTGGCGTTTAACTCTGCCCGGGACGGATAAATCACCACGGGGATAGGGGGAATCTGCAAATCCGGCAGATAAGCAAAATCCTCGTAAACCCGGGCATAAACCAACCGGCCCGTTTCCTGCACCAACCTGGCCCCCGGTTCATCCTCCCGGTAACGGACAATGAACAAGTCATCCCGCATTTGCCGCCAGCCCTGGGTGCGCTGCAGCATCTGCACCCGGGCCATTTCCCGCAGCAGCCCGTAAACATAGCCTCTGGCCTTGGTCTGCTCCCGCAGCACGAGCAACGCGCCCAACAGCAACAGCACCACCAACGCCACGTAGAACAAAGACAACAGCCGAGGCGCCAGAGCTCCCAAAGCAACCAGAGGAAACCGCCGCCTGACGGACATAATTTCACCTTTTTTCGCTATTAGTTAGTTAAACAATTAGGGAGAGTAAACAGCAACAACAAATTTGACCGTGCGCCCTCGGCTTAACTTGCGCCCGGCTTCAATTCCTGCAGCATTTGTTTAGCCTTATCCACCTCCGGGCCTTCCTTGGCCAGGCTAATATATTTCTCCAGCTCCGCCGCGCCTTTTTTCACGTCACGCTTGCCGTCACTGCGGTAAGCGTAAAACTGCCCCAGATAATAATGGGCCAGGGCGTTTTGGGGGTCTTTCTTTAAAACCTCTCCGGCCTGCTGCACAGCGGCGTTATAATCACCGGACAGGTAATAAGTCATCGCCAGAGCCTGACGCACTTGCAGGTCATCCGGGTTAATTTCCAAGGCTTTCCGATATTGCGCCACCGCGTCTTTAGCCCGGCCAGCCTGCCAATATGCCACCGCTAATTGAGTCCGCAGAGCCAGGTCTTGGGGACGAGCTTGCAATTGGGCTTCCAAATCCGCTATTTGCTGTTCCGGCGCCGCTTCCTGTTGGGCCGCCTGCCCGTTGTTGGCGGGAGTAGGCTTCGGAGTCAAAAGCCAAAGCGCTGACGAAGCCACCATGCCAAAGCCCAAAACAACGGTCAGCACTAGAAAAACTATTTTTTGATTTCTTTTCCGCCGGGCAATATTAACAAAAGAAAAGGGATCTTTTTTACCGGCGCCGCCTGATGCTTTATTGGCCATAATATTTACCTCTCACTCTATTTAAATCTTACTGCCTAGAAAACTTGTGGCCAACCAAGGCCCTTAAACAAGCCGGTTAAGCACACTAAAAACATTATACATGAAACGCCTGCTAATGGAAACGTTATTACTTGGAACGTTTGTAACTATTCACTTGGCTTTAGATAAACAGAGCCGGATCCTTTTGCACGCCGTTGACGATCACTTCAAAGTGCAGATGGGGACCGGTAGCGTTGCCGGTAGCGCCGGCCCGCCCAATCAGCTGCCCCCGTTCGACGGTCTGGCCGGATGCCACAACTGCGGCGGACAAATGAGCGTATCTGGTCACCACGCCGCCCCCATGGTCAATATCAATACATAAGCCATAGCCGCTATTGTCATAACCGGCGCTGAGCACGACGCCGTCTTCCGCCGCCACCACCGGATTGCCCTGGTCGGCCTCAATATCCACGCCTAAATGAGGCCGTCCCCAGCGGCTGCCAAATGGCGACGCAATGCCGCCGCCGGCAGGCCAGGCCAGCCGGCCGTTGCCTCCCCGGGACGCCACCAGCTGGCGGTCGCCTTTGAGCACCACTTGCTGCACCGGTTCAGCCAGCACCCGTTCCGCTACTTTCTTTTGACTAATCTCCACGCCGTTTTCCAGCGTCACCTGATAGGCCACTTCCCGCTCACCGGACTGACCGGTTTGGATAACCTTGCGTTCCCCCAGGTAGAGGCTGTCGTCTTTCCGCTCCTGGACCCGGAAGAGAATTTCTTCCCGCCTGGTATCCTGATAAGAGGCCGTTACATCCACCAGCGGCGCCGGCCGGGAAATGATAATTTCCTGACCCACCTGCAGCTGAGCGGGATCCAGCCCGGGGTTGGCCAGCACCAGCTCCTCCAGCGGCAGTTCGGCCACCCGGGCGATATCATAAAGGTTATCGCCGTTCGCAACCTGATAGGTTTTGACGCTCCGGCCGCCAAAACGCAGATAATCAACGGCTTCCGTCACCGTCATTAAATCGGCCCGTTCCGCCTGCAGCGGCTCGACGGCCACATCCTGTTTAAATTTGGCCTCCCATTGGCCGCCATGATTATACAGAGCCAATAAGTTATCCATCACCTTGGCCGCGGCCGCCTGATCCTTGAGGGCGGCAACCGGCTTGCCGGCCACGTAAATCCCGGCGGCGGTGAAGCGGCAATCCAGCTTTTGCGCCAGCAGCCGGCTCACTTCGGCCCGGCTGTCGGCCTGCCGCCAGGTCGGGCGGTACTTAACGCCATCCTTAACGGAAACCGGCAAACCGGATTTCTTTTCTAAGGCATCAATATAATTATGTACGGCGGACTTGGCGGCGCCGCGATCCGCGGCCACGGCCACCACCGCGCCGCCCGACACGATGGCGCATCTGGCCTGGCTGAATACAACCAGCAGCAGGGTCAGGACCACCAGCAGCGACAGCCCTTTCAGGCCGGCGTGGGAACCCAGCCAAGTTCGGTTCAGGTTTGCAAGCCGGTTCAGGTTTAATGAAACAACTGATTTTTCTTTTAACCAATCGGTAACTTTACTCAATGGCAAGCACCACTCCCAATAATAAGCCGCCATTTAAAACAGCTTTTTAGTACAAGCCAAACATGAAGATTATACCATAAAACATAACTTGTCGTAAACTACCTAAAATTGACGAAAAATACTTTTTCCAGTTAATTCGCTACTGGTCAGACACCGCCTGGAGATAGAGGGCGCACTCCAGGCGCTTCCTGGCTAAGGCGCAGCCCAGCCGGTACGGCTCCAGCAGATCGCCGTTAAAGGACAGAGCATTGGCGTGACAGCCGCCACTGCAGTTAAACCTGGCCCAGCATTGCAGACAGGCTTTCTTGTTATATATGTGCGCGTGGCTAAACATATTGACAGTATCTTTTTCCAATCCCGCAAATACAGTGCCCATCTGAAATCCCGGCCGGCCCACAAACTGATGGCAAGGATAAAGCTCGCCGGCCGGGGCCACCGCCAGATATTCCGTACCGGCGCTGCAGCCGGTAAGCCGCTTGGCCAAACAAGGCCCGTCCGTCAAATCAATATTAAAATGAAAAAACTCCACCGGCCGGCCCTGGCGGCGCCGCTGCAGCAAATATCTGGTCAGCTCGTCATATTCGGCCATTAGCGCCGGCAAATCCTCTTCCCGTAAAGCGTAGTCCGTTCCGGCGCCGGCCACCACCGGCTCCACCGACAGATGATCAAAGCCGGCCTCCGCCAGATGGCGGACATCAGCCGCAAAATCCAGGTTATGCCGGGTAAAAGTACCCCGGACGTAGTATTCCTTTGCCAAAGGCAAAGACACAAACTCAGCGCAGCGTTCCATCACCGGCCGGTAACTGCCGCCGCCCCCCACCGTCGGCCGCATCAAATCATGCACTTGGGGCCGGCCGTCAATCGACAGCACCACGGCCAGGTCGTTAGCGGCAATAAACCTTTGCATCTCCCCGTCCAGCAACAGGGCGTTAGTGGTCAAAGTAAACTTAATCACTTTCCCCGCCCCCTCGGCCAGACGCCGGCCATAGGCCACCAGTTCCTCCAGCACCGGACGGTTCAACAGCGGCTCGCCGCCAAAAAAATCAACCTCCACATGCCGCCTGTCACCGGAAGCGGCCATTAAAAAATCAAGCGCCGCCCGTCCCACTTGCGGCGACATTAGCTCCCGCCGGCCGCCAAAATCGCCCTGACCGGCGAAACAGTAGCGGCAGCGCAGATTGCAGTCATGGGCCAAATGCAGGCACAGGGCCTTGACCACCCCGCCGGCGGGGGGCGTATAGCCAGAGGGCAGCGGATCAGGCGCAAAAAGCAGCCCCCGCTCAGTTAACGCATCAACCTCCGCCAACACCTCAGCCACCGCTTCAGCCCCGTATATCGGCGCCAGCCTGGCAGCCGCGCCAGCCCGGGCGCCTGCGTCCAGCGCCTTAATCAATTCATAAGCCGGCTCATCCACCACATGCAAAGCGCCGCTGTTTACATCCAGCACCATAAAGGTGTTGTCAAAGGCAAAAGCATGAATCAATTCCGTTCCGTCCCTTCATAAAGAAAAGCGCGCTCATGCAGTGCCCGCAGCGCGCTTACCGAAGAATCGAAAAAAATGCCTAATCCCGTCAGGGAAGAGGCACGCTTAGTTTTTCTTCTTATTGCAGGCCTGGTTGCCCACCGTCAGCGAAGTCTTACAGGCCGACTGGCATGACGTCCGGCACTCGCCGCAACCGCCGTCCCGGACAGTGTCCTGCAGCGTCCGGCTGCTGACGGTCCGAATATGTTTACCCACTTTGTCGCCTCCTAACCAATTCATTGCCCGCTATTGGAGCGGGTGAAGGGGCTCGAACCCTCAGCCCTCAGCTTGGGAAGCTGATGCTCTACCATT
>WQUS01000103.1 GCA_009781965.1 Bacillota bacterium
GAAGCCGGCACCCACATGGTGGCGGCAGCCATCACCGGCGGCGATGTGGTGATTGCGGACGTTATCCCGGAGCATTTGGAACCGGTGATCAACAAGCTGCGCGAGACCGGGGTGTACGTGGAGGTAGGGGATGATCAGGTGCGGGTTATCGCGGAGCGCAGGCCTAAATCGGTAGATATAAAAACCATGCCCTATCCCGGATTCCCCACCGATATGCAGCCCCAGTTCATGGCTTTGATGACTGTAGCGACAAATACCAGCGTGGTCACAGAGACGGTTTTTGAAAACCGCTATAAACACGTGATGGAACTGCGGCGCATGGGGGCGGATATCAGGCTGGAAGGACAAACAGCGGTGATCAAAGGCGTCCCGCGCTTGTCCGGGGCCACGGTGGAGGCCAGCGACCTGCGGGCCGGGGCGGCGCTGGTGCTGGCGGCGCTGGCGGCGGAGGACTGTACGGTGCTGGAACAGGTGGAACATATTGAACGCGGGTACGAGGGGCTGGATAATAAATATAACGGCCTGGGGGCGCGGATTACCAGGCTAAGCGGTTGAGTACACATTAATGTGGACTCTTTTTTAGTTTGCGGGGGGACAGGCTGCGCTTTTAAACGTTACTGGTCAGACCCTAGCCAAACGCGCATTAAAAAAATCATAGTCTTTGCTCCGCCAACAGAAGGCGCAAGGACTATGATCGAAAATGTGCCGGATGAAGTTTTATTCGTCAATTTCCATTAACTTGCCGCAGCAATAAGGGATCACGTCGCCGGCTTTTAAATCCTGAACTCTGCCGCAAATGGTGCAAATAACCGTACAATCTGTCTTGGCGCGTACCTCTTCCACTAAAGACACACTCCTTTGTAGTAACAATATTTTATATATGTACATATTATGGTTATTTAGTTAATCTGTCAATACGCCGGATGATGTATAGGTGGTTGTTACTGTCCGCTGGTTACTGGTCACACGTTACTGCTTTCGCATCGAGCCGGCCCGTAAAGTTATTAACCGTGCGCTCATACTCTTCGAGAAATCGCTCACGGTTAATAACTTTACGGGCCTGGGCTACGGGTACTAACAAACACAGGGTCTGACCAGCAACGTCCGCGGGTGAAATAAATTTTCGATCCGGTTAATTATACCCCAATAATCTATCGTATTTGGCGAATATTATAAGTAGTAGTAATATTTTTTGGTTTTTTGCAGCATGATGGATCCTGAGCGTTACTGCTTTCGCATCGAGCCGGCACGCAAAACTATTAACCGTGCGCTCATGCTCTTTTGAGAAATCGCTTCCGGTTAATAGTTTTGCGTGCCTGGGCTATAAGTACTAACAAACACAGGGTCTGACCAGTAACTCCTGAGCATCATTTCCCATACTCCCATACTATAGTTTTGTTTGGACAAGTCTGCCGGTGTGTTTTATAATATAATTAGATTGCGTATGTGCATATAAAGAATGGTGAAACAGATGGGCGCAGCTTCCTTTCGACAACGAAAAAAGAGAGCGATCTTCTGGCAAAGCTTTTTTTTTGTTATTGTTATTTTGTTAGCGGCCTATGTGTTATTGCAGTCACCACTATTTTTAATTAAAAAAATAGACGTGCGGGGCAACAGCCTGTTGACGGCCGGCGAAATATCCGGTATCTCCGGCATTACGCCGGGAATCAATATTTTTAAAGCCGATTTGGCCCAAAGCGCGGCCAGAATTAAAACATTGCCTTTAGTTAAGGAAGTCAATATTACCAGAAGATACCCCGATACGGTGCTCATAACGGTGCGGGAGCGGATACCGGTAGCCTTAGTGTCGGTGGACGGCAATTTTGTGGAACTGGACTCTAGCGGGTATTATCTGCGCCAGGGTAAGGCCGGCGCCGCCGGGTTGCCTGTGCTCACAGGCCTGACGCTGCAGTCGGCCGGTCCGGGCCAGCAGCTGAAGGGTCAGGGACTGGATACCGCTCTGGCGGTAGTGCAAAAACTTCCCGCCGAGCTTTGCGCCGACTTGTCCGAGGTGCATGTGACCGGGGACGGCTGTGTGACTCTTTATACTTTGGATAAAGTGGAATGTCGCCTGGGGCTGCCTAAAGAGCTGGACACTAAGGGGAGTTATATTTTGCAGGTGCTGAAAGATCTGCGCGAAAAAAACGCTCAGATTGAGTATGTGGATTTTTCCATTATCAGTTCGCCGGTGGTTAAGTATAAGTAAAATAAAAAGAGGAACGGGCATGAAGTTTAAAACAATACATTTGATTTTGCTCTTCATGGGATTAGTGCTGGGTTTTATCCTGTCCACGCAGTTTAGATTGCATAGTGAAATAGCGGCCAGCTATCCCCCCGCTCAGGAGCGGACTGCTGCTCTTTTGCAAGAACTGGAGGAAGACCGGCAAAGCCGGGATGAGCTGCAGCACGAAGTGTCTGTACTGCGTAACCGCTTGGATCAGGCGGCGGCCGGTCCGGAACTGGCTAAAATGAGGACAGAGCTTGATCAAGTGCGCCAACTGGCCGGGATGACCAACATGGAAGGCCCGGGCGTGCAATTAACTTTGAATGATAACCCCAATGCTTTGCCCCAGGGGATGGATCCCAATAATTTTGTCCTGCATGACGAGGATGTGCTAAGTGTTCTGAACGAACTCAAGGCGGCCGGCGCCACGGCGATTGCCATTAATGAACAGCGGGTGATCTCGACCACCGAAGTGCGTTGCATCGGTCCCACCATCCTGCTGAATAAAAATCAGCGTCTGAGCCCTCCTTTTGTAATTTTTGCCTTGGGTGAGCCGGACACCTTGACCAATGCCATGAAAATGAAAGGCGGCGTGATTGATTCGCTGCTGAATTGGGGGATCCAGGTAGACATCAAGAAGGTGGAAAAGGTGAAAATACCGGCTTATTCCGGTGCCTTGACTTATAATTACGCTAAACCGAAATAATAACCGAAACAATAACGAAAGGAAATAACGAAAGGAGACTTCCCATGACCGGCAAAACTACCGGCTATGTATCCATAATGCTGGTTACCGCGATCCTGGGTGTGATGCTGGCAGTGCAATTTCGGGTGGTCAACCGGGTCCAGGCCGGCGTATCTACCGATCGGGCCAAGGAAATAGTGGATGAACTGAATCAAATTGACTTGGAAAAGGAATCACTGCATCACGAAATCAGTGATCTTAATGATAAACTGGCGCAAGTGAACCAGGGCCAAAGCGAAGCGGTGAAAGCTCTGGAAAGTGAACTGGAAAAGGTGCGCTTAAGCGCCGGTTTGGTTGCCGCAACCGGACCAGGGGTAGAGGTGGTGCTGGATAACCCCGAAGGAGGTAAGGGAAACGGGGTATTTATTATTTATGCCGAAGACTTGCTCAAAGTGGTTAACGAGCTTTTAGGCAGCGGCGCCGAGGCCATATCCATCAACGGTCAGCGGATTACTGACACCACTGAAATAAGAATGGCCGGGTCTTTTATTAATATTAACACCAAAAGAGTGATGCCGCCGTTTCAGATATTGGCTATCGGCGATCCTGACGCTTTGGCCAACGCTTTGGAATTACCGGGCGGCGTGGGTGACTATTTGCGCAGTATGGGGATCGTGATCACGGTGAAAAAACATCAGGAGCTTACGGTACCGGCATTTGTCGGTAATTAGGTTACTGTTCACGGAGCGTCCGAGCATTACTGCTTTCGCATCGAGCGTCACGCCAAACCGTTAACCGTGCGCTCATGCTCGCCGAGAAATCGCTTACGGTTAACGGTTTTGCGTGCCTGGCTTATTGCTGGTTTAAGACATTTTTGGTTCAAGACATTGATGAAGAAGGGTGAACAAAAAGAGTGAACCGGAACATGTGGTGGGGTATTTTGCTGGCTGTGCTGGGTCTGCTGATCGGGATATTAATTGGCTTTAATATTCCTGTGTTTTTGCCCCAGGACTACGCCAAGTATCTGTCCGTAGCGGCCCTGGCGGCCTTGGACTCGGTATTTGGCGGTATGCGGGCCGCTTTGGAGGACAAGTTCAACCATGGGATTTTCGTATCCGGTTTTTTCAGCAACGCTTTGCTGGCGGCCGGCCTGACTTTGGTGGGCGATCGGCTGGGCATTGATTTGTACCTGGCTGCAGTGGTGGCCTTTGGGGTGCGGTTGTTTCAGAATCTAGCGATTATCCGCCGCTATATTTTAAACCACAAAATTAAATAAAATAAAGGGGAATTAATGTTAGGTGTTGAATTTTACAAATTTAAAGTAAGTAATTTGAATTAAGTGATGAATATCAAGGGTGACATGTTAAGCCCTGCGAGTCAGGGAGTCAGGTAGCGCTAAACGAACCCCGATAAGGAGGAACACCTTTGCATGTTAGATTTTGATTTAGATTTGGAACAGTACGCCAATATTAAAGTAATTGGAGTTGGCGGCGGCGGCAATAACGCTGTCAACCGGATGATCAACGCCGGTTTAAAAGGGGTAGAATTCATCTCGGTTAACACTGATTCCCAAGCCTTGCAGATGGCTTTGGCCAACAATAAAATTCAAATTGGCTCCAAGTTGACAAAAGGGCTTGGCGCGGGCGCCAATCCCGATATCGGACAGAAGGCGGCGGAAGAAAGCAAGGAAGATATTGAGCAAATTCTGCGCGGGGCGGACATGGTTTTTGTTACCGCCGGCATGGGCGGGGGCACGGGGACCGGCGCGGCTCCAGTAGTGGCCGAACTGGCCAAGCAGCTTGGCGCGCTTACGGTGGGCGTGGTTACCAAGCCTTTCACCTTTGAGGGCAAAAGGCGCGCTCAACAAGCGGACACAGGCATCGCAACCTTAAAGGATAAAGTGGATACCCTGATTACCATACCCAATGACCGGCTGCTGCAGGTAGTGGAGAAGAATACCTCCATTATGGAAGCATTCAGGATTGCCGACGATATCTTGCGCCAGGGTGTACAGGGCATCTCGGACTTAATTGCTGTGCCCGGTTTAATTAATCTGGACTTTGCCGATGTCAAAACCATTATGAAAGAAGCAGGTTCCGCTCTGATGGGCATTGGCCGGGCCAGTGGGGACAACCGGGCTGCCGAGGCGGCCAAACAGGCGGTCAGCAGCCCGCTTTTGGAAACATCTATTGACGGCGCCAGGGGAGTGTTGCTTAATATCACCGGCGGCAGTTCGCTGAGTTTGTTTGAGGTCCACGAGGCGTCTGATATTATCGTCCAGTCCGCCGATCCCGAGGCGAATATTATTTTTGGCGCCGTTATTGACGAGCGCATGGAGGATGATATTCTCGTTACTGTTATCGCCACCGGTTTTGACCAGCGCATTTTAACCAGACCGCAAAAGCAGAAAAAATCCGAAGGCGTAGTGGAGCTTAACCCTGTGTCACCTAATGAGGAGTTTGATATTCCCGCCTTTTTGCGTCGTAAATAGTCGAAGGAAAATGGATTTCATTGACAATTAATAACAAACTTTGCCAGCCCCGGCGTGTATAATTAAGCCGAGGCTTTTTTTGTTGGTTCAGTTAGGGAGATTATGCTTACTTACACGGTATACGTAGATCAGGTATTTGTCGGCAGCCTGGTGATGAACTATATCATCCTGTGGCTGGCCGCCAGGTTGGGCGGCGTGTCTCCAAAACGCTGGCGTCTGTTGAGCGGCGCCGCACTGGGCGCCTTTTATTCGTTGGCGCTCTTCATTCCGGCCTGTCATAATTTTCTGACGCCTGGCTATAAGCTTTTAGCGTCGTTAATGATGGTGGCCGCCGTCTTTTTGCCCCGCCAGCCGATCAAAGCCGCGATTCTGCTGGGCTATTTTTACCTGGCTACCTTTGCGTTGGGCGGCGCTGTGCAGGGCGTGATTGGTTTTATGCAATCCAGGTATGATGCGGCGGTGCTGACCGGCGTGATGGAGGCGATAGACGCCTATCTATGGTATGGGATATTAATAACTGCGGCTCTGTTTTGGACCCTGGGGCGGATTGCGCCGGGACAAATGAGAAAGAGAATGCTGCTGCCCCTGTTCAGGTTGGATGTGCTGATTGGTTTTGGCGGCCGGGCGGTGCGTCTGCCGGCTCTTTTGGATAGCGGCAACAGCCTGAGCGATCCGCTAACCGGCAACCCGGTGGTGATTGCCGAGTATGAAGCGCTGCAGGAACTGTTTTCTCCCTTGGTCCGGGATGCGGTGGCTCAATATGGTCCCGACCAGGGGGCGGCGGTGTTGGGAGCATTGGGTGAAGAAATTGCCGCCGGTCATTTCCGGCTGATTCCTTACCGGTCCGTAGGCAGGAATAGCGGCTGGCTGCTGGGATTCCGGCCGGATGAGGTTGAGGTGAGCCATGGCGGGCGCACCCGGCGAACCGGGCAAGTGATCGTGGCCTTTTGCGGGGCCAAACTGGACGGGGAAACATCTTGCCGGGCCCTGATTCCGCCGGCTTTGTTAGACGTCAGACAATAGAAACAATAAATCCGGGTCGCCTCAGGTGGCGCTCGTCGGGGGAGGGA
>WQUS01000104.1 GCA_009781965.1 Bacillota bacterium
TCGGCTTCAAAAGGCCACGTATAATATTTTAACATAAATTATTAATAATGCAAGGTAAAAAAGCCGAACTTTGCCGGACGCACTTCGATTGTACTTTGATTAGGTACTTTGTATTGCTCCGGAGTGGCTGTTTTTCATCCCTTTTGGCCGGCACCCGGCCGTTTCAGCAGCTCCCTCACCCGGGGCCTCCCGCCATCACAAACAGGACCGCGCCGCCTAAGCCCGCTACAATCGGCCAGTAACCGGGCAGTCCGGCCAGAAGGGCGACCGCGACCAATACTACGGCGGCCAGGCGCATAATGATTTTTATAACCACAACACTCACCTTCTTTAATATTTTTTTATATTTTTAGGAAAGTATACCGGCTGCTATATGTATAGCCGGGTCTTGCAGAATAAAGAACTGAAAGAGCGCGCTTTGCTTGCATATTTTACGGTAAATGATCTTTCCACATGATAATGGCATTTTCCCCGGTATCGGAATAATAATTTTTTCTGATCCCTCTCTCTTCAAAACCCAGGGCTGTGTAGAGAGTGCGGGCCGGTGTGTTGGAAGGGCGCACTTCCAGGGTCATCCGGGTGGCGCCCAGCGCCATTGCCCAAACAATCATTCTCTGCACCAGTTCCAGACCCAAACCGCGGCGCCGGAAATCTTTGTGTACCGCCACGTTGGTCAGGTGGGCTTCGTCCAGAATGAGCCAGATGCCCGCATAGCCGATCACTTGGCCGTCTGTCGTCACTGCCGCAAGATAGTGGGCTAAGATGTTATTACTAATTTCGTACAAGAAAGAATTTTTCGACCATGGCGTAGGGTAGGCGGTTTGCTCAATAGCCACTACCTGATCCAGATGCTCCGGGCGCAGCTGTTCAAAGGTGAGCTGATTTGCCAGCGCGCTGTCAACCATTGGTGCGGATCCTTTCCCGCCATTTGATTTCCGCTTCCGACTCTCTGATATAGTGCGGAAGCAGTGCGGCTGGATCCGAGCCAAGGCCGGCTTTGAGCATTTGCAGGCCCAATTCGGCTACCGCGGCGCCCCGGGGAAAAACGGCGCATGCCGGGGTGAACCTGGCCTGCTCCCCAAGCAGTGCTGTCAGTTCGGGCCGGAATTCCCCCACTCCATCCCCCAAAAAGGTAATATGCTCATCATACTCGCTCAAAATGGAAGCCAGTTCCGCTACGCCAACCGCGCAAGCCGCTAGCAAATTGAGCAATTTTTTGCCGTTACTGCGGTACAAGGCGGCGTATACTTCGTTTCTTCTGGCGTTTAACACCGGACAAATCAATCCGGCCTGACCGGATAAGGGGTAAGCCAGGGATTCCAGTGTCGACACCCCCACTACCGGCAGTTCAAGGACCTGAGCCAGTGATTTGGCGGTACTCATCCCAATGCGCAGTCCGGTAAAGGAGCCTGGCCCGATGGTAACGGCAATGCCGTCCAGCATACTTTTAGCTACCCCGGCGTCAACCAGCACATCCCGCACCATAGGCAGCAGGTTAACCGAGTGGGTGCGTTTGTTATTAACCATTCTCTCCGCTAAAATTTTATCTTCGTCGGCTACGGCAGTGGCCGCCACCGGCGTGGAAGCCTCAATCCCCAGCATGTACATGCGCAATCAACTCCCGGACCAGGTGTTCGTATCGGCTGCCATGGGGAATCAGCTTGATATCCCGGGCATTCTCATCATCCTGTTGTTTATCAATGATGATGTCCAGTCTCTGTTCAGGCAAAAAGTCCAATATTTTTTGGGCCCATTCCACCAGGACGGCGCCGGCGCCGTAAAAATATTCATCGAAGCCAAGGTCGTTAACTTCGGACGGGTTATCCAGCCGGTATACATCCATGTGGTAAAGGGGCAATTGCCCCTGATACTCGTTAACGAGGGTAAAACTGGGACTTTTGACCCGCTCTTTTACCTGCAGGCCGCGCCCGATGCCGCCGGCCAGGCATGTTTTGCCCGCCCCCAGGTCGCCGTCCAGGGCGATTAGATCACCTGGCTGCAGCAATGAGCCTAACGCTTCTCCCAGGCGAATGGTTTCGGCGGCGGAACGGGCGGCAAAAGAATACAATGTAAAACCCCCAATGAACCTCCAGTGGTCAAATGACAATGCCAATTATAATAGTCCTCTGGTTATTATAACCTTTTCCGGGCTGCTTACAAAGTGACTAACGTAAAAAAAAACGGTGTTAAAGAAACTTTAAAGTTTCTTTTGCTACTTTAAAGTGACTGTTCAGCATCAAGCGGCAGGCAAAACCGTTAGCCGTGTGCTCATGCTCTTCGAGAGGTCGCTTACGGTTAACGGCTTTACGTACCTGGGCTAGAGGATCAACAAACACTGCAAAGTTTCGAACCTCGAACCTCGAACTTCGAGCTAACCGTGCGCTCATGCTCTCCGAGAAATCGCTTACGGTTAATAGTGTTGCGTGCCTGGGCTATGAGTACCAATGAACACTGCATAGTCTCGTTTTTGTTTTTAAAGCGCCGCACGTTTGGTAATTGTTTAGAGGACACCGGATTTACAGGCAGTTTCCCGCAGGGATTTTTTTTGGGCGTAATTCCGGATGATCT
Organism: Bacillota bacterium; assembly: GCA_009781965.1. GTDB lineage: Bacteria > Bacillota > Desulfotomaculia > Desulfotomaculales > Desulfallaceae > BRH-c8a. The sequence continues at coordinate 2,569 of WQUS01000104.1, forward strand.
CCTTGATCTCGTTATGGTTGAATGGCTTGAGCAGGCAGCTGGAAACGCCCAGCTTTTCTGCTTCCGCTATTGTTTCGGTTGATCCGTAAGCAGTCATGAAGATGATTCCGGTTTGGGGCGCCAGTTGTTTTATTTCAGCCACTGCTTCCAGTCCGCTCATAATGGGCATCCGGGCATCGATAAAGATTAGATCTGGTCCGATGGAGCGTACCATTTTTACCGCTTCCAGTCCGTTTTGGGCGCAATAAACCTGGTGGCCGGCTTCCTTAATAATGATATCAAATAAAAAACGCACGCCTGGCTGGTCGTCCACTACTAAAACAGTTAAAATTTCCTGGTGCATTTTTTACACCTCCAAGTGCAACCAAATAAATAACATATTTATATATAATTTACATAATAACTGATAATTAGATTATTTACAAGACTATTCAAACAGAAGTAACAGTTTTTATCCGGTTGCGTTACTGTTCACGCGTTGCTGTACAGCATCGAGCGGCACGCAAAACCGTTAACCGTGCGCTCATGCTCGCCGAGAAATCGCTTACGGTTAACGGTTTTGCGTACCTGGGCTATGAGGTTCAGCAAACACTGAACAGTAACGATGGCGCGAACAGTAGCGTTTTTCACCCGGTTGTTTTATGGGGCAGATAGCGGGCGGAAGCGGCGGTAAAAGAGTTAAAAAGGCTGCGGAAAATCGGATGGCGGCGGTATAAGTTTTCCGGATGAAACTGAACGCCGATACAGAAAAAATCGTCCGGCATTTCAATCCCTTCCACCACCCCGTCCGCTGAGTAAGCGGAGATGATAAAACCGGGCGCCAGTTTGCCGACCATTTGGTGATGAAAAGAGTTTACCCGCAGGGTCTCCTGGCCGAGAATACCGAATAATGTCGATTTTGTTTCGATTTTGATATTGTGCGTAACATGCCAGCGGGGGGCTTGCTGACTATGCTTGTAGGATCGGTCAACGACCCGGGCGATGTCTTGGCAGACAGATCCGCCCCCCGCTACGTTCATTACCTGGATCCCTCTGCAGATCCCCAGCAGCGGCATTTTTAACTGCAAAGCCCTGGCCGCCAGCGCAATTTCGAAAACATCCCGCTCCGGGTCAATGGTTCCGTTTTCAGGCCAGGGTTCTTCGCCAAACAATCCCGGCTCGATGTCCTCGCCGCCAGGCAGCATCAGACCGTGCACGGTACTTAATATTATATCGGGATCAATGCTGTCGTTTGCGGGCAAGATGACGGGAATTCCTCCGGCGTCCTGTATTGCCTGCACGTAATCGCGGCTGAGCCAATAGCGGTTTTCCTCCGGTTTGTAACAACAGCTGACGCCAATTACCGGCTGCATATCACTTACGCCTCCTTGTATTACATATATTATTTGGCTTGAATCAACTTGTCCTTTCAGCCGGACATTAGAAAACCGCCACTTAAAGTGACGGTTGATAAACATTAACTATGTATGTATATGCTGTTTGGGAACTATATGTCGACTAAACCAAGGCTGATTTCAACGGCTTGCTTTATTTTGGTCATTTGTTCTTCTTGCAGCAGGGAAACTCTTTCCAGCAGCCTGCTTTTATCAATGGTCCTGATTTGCTCGGCTAAAACCACCGAATCCTTGCCCAGCCCGGCCTTGCCGGCCGGTAACTCCACATGGGTGGGGAGTTTGGCCTTGGCAATTTGAGAGGTTATGGCGGCAACAATGGTAGTGGGGCTGTATTGGTTGCCGATATCGTTTTGCAATATTAAGACCGGTCTGGTTCCTCCCTGCTCAGAACCCACTACCGGACTTAAGTCGGCGTAATATATTTCGCCGCGGCGTATTTGGTGCATTATCCGCTGCCCCCCGCCACCGGCCTGATGAGTGACAATTCCGCTTCAACCTCCAGCCCGTAATGTTCGATGGCCATTTCCAGATTAATATTGGCCATTTCCAGATAACCTTTAATCATTTGTTCCCTTAACTGCCGGCGTTTCCTATCATCAATGTAAAGAAGCATGGCGGCGCGGATAAATTCGCTGCGGTTAATATTTTCGGCTGCGGCGATGCGATCAATTTCGGACAGCAAGTATTTCGGCAAACTAATCACTACCCGTTTAATTTGAGTCATTGCACCGCCCCCTTCCGAATAAAGAAGTGAACTAATAAGTGTTAACACATTATACAACAATATCACATTGCGCTGTCAATAGCCAAAGTTTAATGGTTACTGTTAACCGGAAGCGATTTCCCGGCGGGCATGAGCGAGCGGGTAACGGTTTGGCGTGCTGCCCGATGCTGAACAGTAATGGAACAATATCGTTTACTGTTCATCCTTTGCCCCGGTAGGCCGGCGGGAGAGGCCGATTTTGCCTGTCCTGACCATTTCTACAATTCCCTGCTGTTCCAACACATGGGTAAAGGCGTCGATTTTTTGGTGATCCCCGATAATCTGAATCACCATAGTTTCTGTCCCCACATCTACCACATTGGCCCGGAATATTTCCACAATATCCACGATGTTCCTGCGGTTGGCCGGATCCGCCTGGACCTTGATCAGGGCCAATTCCCGCTCAATGGAATCGTATTCGTCTATTTTGGTGATTTTGATTACATCCACCAGTTTGCCCAGTTGGTGGATGACTTGTTCCAGATCCCTTTCGTTACCGTTAACGACAATGGTGATGCGGCTAACATTCAGTTCCTCGGTGTAGCCGGCGGCAATACTTTCTATGTTGAATACGCGTCTGCTTAAAAGTCCGGTGATGCGGGCCAGCACTCCGGGCTTGTTTAAAGCCAGTACGGCGAGAGTATGAGTCATTTGGTTGCAGCCTCCCTAAATTTCATGTGATCTAATTTAATGTTATCTCATGTTATCTATAGATATAATTTTATCATAAATTTTCATTGTATCCCAGAGGAAAAAAAGCCGGCCGGCATTTTTTTATTCATTACTCGTTACTGTCCAGCATCGAGCCGGCCCGTAAAGTTATTAACCGTGCGCTCATGCTCTTTCGAGAAATCGCTTACGGTTAATAGCTTTACGGGCCTGGGCTACGGGTACTAGCAAACGTTGCATAGTATCGAACCTCGAACTTCGAACATCGAGTTAACCGTGCGCTCATGCTCTTTCGAGAAATTGCTTACGGTTAATAACTTTACTGGCCTGGGCTACGGGTACTAGCAAACGCACAGTTACTCTTTGAGCAAGAGCATCGCGGCGACAAAATATGTGTAAGCCTGGGGGTGCTCGGCGACGGCGCCGGCAAAAGCGTCTATTAAATGCCGGACCGTGTCTTTCAGCCCCTGATCCTTGGTCAGGCTGGTTAGAGTAAGCAAGTTCAGCGTCATTACCGAATTACCCGACGGCACGGCGCCGTCGTAAAACTCCTTGGTGCGGGCAATAAGCTGTTCGGCGTCGCTGCCGGAAAAGAAAAAGTCTCCTTGTTGCGCATCCTGAAATAACTTAATGGTTTGCCCGGTCAAGTCAAGGGCCCGCTCCAGGTATGCCGGTTTGGAGGTCGCCAGATAAAGTTCCAACAATCCCAAGATTAAAAACGCGTAATCGTCCAGATAGCCTTCGAAAGCCGCTTCGCCGGCTCGATAACGGGCTAAAAGGCGCCCGTCTGCCCGAAACATTTTGCCGCGGATAAAGGATTCCGCTTGCTGGGCGGCCGCCAATAAGCTTGAGTCTGTCAAAACAGCCGCTCCTTGGGCCAGGGCGGCAATCATCAGCCCGTTCCAGGCGGTCAGGATCTTATCATCTTTATGTGGGTGTACTCTTTTTTCCCGATATTCAAATAACATTTGCCGGCACTCTGCCAGAACGTCGGCCAGTTTCTCCGGCGCCAGGCCCAATGCGGCAGCCCTTTCCTCCGGCAGGCCCGGGAGCAGGTTGGGAAT
>WQUS01000105.1 GCA_009781965.1 Bacillota bacterium
ATCAACTCCGGCGGTAAAACCTGGTCCCAGCCCTATGACCACAGGCGCTTCATCAATAGCGGTGCCCAAGTTGGTTTTAGCCAGTACGGCGTCAATGACGGCGGCCGGTTTTAAGGCGCTAACCAGAGTCCAATCTTGGTCCACTGCCACCGCGATATGGCCTTTAGCCAGCACCGCTCTGATTTGCTCCGGGCCGGCGGCCAATTCAGCCGTCACCCCCTCCACCGTACAGGTTCCTTGGTAGATGGCCTCGGCAAAGGATACCGGGCGGCGAATCACGGTGGGCTGCCCGATGTCCAGCATGACCACGGCATAGCCGCACCGGGCCAGCCGGTGGGCAGTACCGCTGGCCAGATCCCCGGCGCCCTTAATCAATACCAGATTACTGTTCAAGATCATTCGCTCCCTGTGCCAGCACTTCCTGGGCCAAGCCGGTCAGACGGCGGTAATCTTCCCAGGTGTCAATATCAAAAAGTATTCCCGGATCGTCAACCTCAACCCGGGCTACCTGCCGCCGGCAGCGTTCTATAATTTGCCGGGCGCCCGTGTCGCCGCTGAGCGCGAGCAGAGCGGGGAACATTTTTTGATCAAATAATACCGGGTTGCCCCTTTGGCCTTGGTAAAAGGGCGCCGTAATGTATTTGCCGCTTAAACGATAACTGGCGATCATTTGATCAATAGTGGCGGTTTGCAGCAACGGTTGATCGCCCAGGGCAAAAAGCGCCGCTGTGGCCGTATGCCCCAGTCCGGTTAACCCGGCCTTGATGGAGGTGCTTTGACCCTGGGCATAATCAGGGTTATAGACGAAAGAAACAGGAAAATGCCTGAGCTTTTCCCTGATCTCCTCCGCCCGGTGTCCGAGCACAACCACTGTCCGATCCACCCGGGAAGTAATTAGTGTTTGCACCACGGCCGCCAGCAGAATCGCATTCCGGTAAGGCAGCAGCTGTTTAGGCGTGCCCAGGCGGGTTGAAGTGCCCCCGGCTAATACCACCGCGCCAATCAAAATTCCACTACCTCCGCTACCGGCGCCCTTTCCCTGGCCGCGCCAATGATTACTCTCCGGGCTCCCCCCCGGCCCAGCGCCGCCGCGATCTCCCTGGCCCGGCTCAGTTCCTCCGACCGGTGGACTTTGTTGATGAACGGCGTCCAGCGCATCTCCCCGGGGATGTGGCGGCGGTAGCCGGCGGGATGCAGCAGTACCGCCGCCACCATTGTTGGGGACACCAACTCTCCTGCCGCGGCGCCGGTTAACCGGGCGACTATTTCCGGCCGGTGGACATGGTCCTGGTCCAGCGGCTGATCCAGGCAATCCACCCCCACCACCGGAATGAGCAGGGTGGTTAAGTCCGGGAGCACCGGCTCGCCGTCCCGGGGCGCCTTAAATGGCTTCCGGTTTGCCCCGTCTGCTTCAACCACCACTAGATCGGCGCCGGCCTCCAGCAGCAAACCGGTTATATCTTGAGGCACGCCGATAATCTTCCGCTCCGGCGTGAGACCCAGACCGGCTACGGCTACCGGACAGGTTTTTAAGCTGTTCCGCACGGCGGAAGCAAGGGCCCGAGGGTCAGGCTCAAGCAGCACAGCCAGCCGGGGCGCGGGCGACGGCGCGAAGATCCGGGTAGTGGTCGTTAAAACAACCTTGTAGCCTAAATCAGCGGCTTCATAGCCCATGGCGAACATGGCGGTGGTTTTGCCCCCGCCCCCCGCCAAAGCGACCACTTCGCCCGGTTGCACCGCAAAAGCCTCAAGCAGGGCGCCCATATCCTATGCCCCTTTTTAATTTACTTAGCTTCGCTCTCTCTTTTTTCCTTTAGCGCCCGCCATACCTTTTCGTAGCTTAACGGCAGACTGTTCACCCGGATGCCCATGGCATCGTAAATGGCGTTGGCATAGCAGCCCATAGTAGGAATGGTGGCGCCTTCGCCAACCTCCTTAACTCCCCAGGGCCCGGCCGGCTCGTAACTTTCCACCAACTCGGAGGTGATCTTGGGCATATCCATGGCCGTGGGCAGCCGGTACTCGCCTAAGTTGGGATTAAGAATTCTCCCTTGATCATCGAAAAGAACCTGTTCCCAAATCGACTCGCCCATGCCCATGAACAACGCCCCGTGCACCTGGGCGTGCAACAGGCTGGGGTTAATTACCTGGCCGCAGTCGTGGATGTCCCATACTTCCTTGACATCAATTTCGCCGGTTTCTTCGTCAATTTCCACTTCACTGATTTGGGCGGCGAAACTGTAGGCCGGCGAAGTGCCGACTGCCGCGCCTTTAAAGGTGCCGCCAAGTTTGGGCGGAGCGTAAGATCCTTTGCCGACCAGTGGTCCCTGGCGAACGAAAAATTCCCTGGCTACTTCGCCGAAAGGCTTTGTTTTTTCAGGATCGGAAAGAGAGAAAACGATGCTGTCCCGGCAATCCAAATCTCCGGGCGCCACTTCCATCATCTGGGCAGCCATTTCCAGCAGCTGCTTTTTCACCTCTTCACCGGCCTGCTTCACCGCGGAGCCGGACATCAGCGTCTGGCGGCTGGCGTAAGCGCCAAAGTCGTGAGGGGTGGTTTCGGTGTCGGCGGAAACAATTTTCATGTTTTCATATTTAAAACCCATTGCTTCGGCGGCCATTTGGCACAACACCGTATCGGAGCCCTGACCGATATCCGTGGCCATGGTGTATAAGGTCGCCGCGGTGCCGTCCTCATGGACTTTGATAATGGCGGAGGCATGGGGCAAATTAGTGCGGTAAATAGGATAACCGGCGCCGCTGACAAAACTGCCTACGCCGATGCCAATGCCTCTGCCCTTGCCCATTTGGCCTTTTTTCTCGGCCCAGCCCGATACCTCTTTGGCTTTTTCAATGCATTCCGTCAGTTCGCAGGAATTGACCGCAAAGTCGTTGGGCGTAACAGTGTTGGGTTGGCGGGCGTTGACCAGGCGCAGCTGGATGGGGTCCATGCCCAAATCAGTGGCCACATTGTCCAAGTGGCACTCAAAGGCGTACCTGGGCTGAGGCGCGCCGTGTCCCCGCTGAGCGCCGCAGGCCGGCAGATTGGTATAGGCCCGGATCATGTCAAATTTGAAGTTGTCAAATTCATAGGTGAGGGGCAACATGGCGCCGGCGTAATAGGCGGTGGCGATGCCTAAACTGGTATAGGCGCCGCCGTCCATCATGAAATTGGCGTACACGCCCAGCAGCTTGCCGTTTTTATCCACCCCGGTGGTAATTTCCATGATTTGCTTATGGCGTCCCCGGTTGTGGGCGAACATTTCGTGCCGGTCATAAAACATCTTCACCGGCCGGCCGGTAAGCTTGGAAAGAGCCGCCCCGGCAAATTCCAGCCCGGTGGGCTCCAGTTTGCCGCCGAACCCGCCGCCGACAAAGGTTTTAATTACCCGCACGTCACCCATGGGCAAACCGAACTCCCGGGCAATATAGTACTGGAAATAGTGGGGCGACTGGGTGCTGGAGTAAACGGTCAGTTTATTGCCTTCCCAAATGGAGATGGCCGAATGGGGCTCAATGGGACACTGGTAAGTCCGGTTCCCTTCAAAACGGTCGGTGCGGACGTGGTAAGCCTCTTTAAAAGCCTTTTCCACATCGCCGAAATTCTGGTGGATTTCCGTGTTAATATTCCGGGGATATTCGTCGTGAATTTGCGGCGCGCCCTCTTTGATGGCTTCCTCAGGATCGAAAACCGCCGGCAGCACTTCGTAATCCACTTTGATCAGTTTGAGGGCCTTATAGACCGTTTCCTCGTCCAGAGCGGCCACAGCGGCCACCTTGTCCCCCACAAAACGGACCTTGTCGCTGCAGAAAATACTTTCATCCCAGCGGGCCGGGCTGATCCCGTATTTCAGCGTGGGCACATCTTTGTGGGTGATGATTGCTTTTACGCCGGGCAGTTTTTCCGCTTCGGCAGTGTCAATATTAAGTATTTTGGCATGGGCGTAGGGGCTGGTTAATATTTTGCCCACCAGCATATTGGGAAATTTGAGATCGCCGGTATATTTTGCCTGGCCGGTCACTTTCACGCGACCGTCTATTTTAGGTACACTTTTGCCAATTACAGCATACTTTTCGGCCACAGTGCTTATTCCTCCTAATGATTAGTTTAGTTTTATTCGTTGGCGGCAGCCAGAATAGCCTTGACGATATTGACATAACCTGTGCAGCGGCACAGGTTGCCCGCTATGGCCTCCCGTACTTCCGGCTCCGTAGGGTGCGGGTTTTTGGTCAGTAACGCCTTGGCGGACATAATCATGCCCGGCGTGCAGTAGCCGCATTGCACGGCGGCGTGATCCACAAAAGACTCCTGGAGTTTGTCCAGATTCTCATTGGTAGCCAAACCTTCGATAGTGGTAATTTCATGACCGTCCGCTTCCACCGCCAGAACAACGCAGGAATTGACAGGCTTGCCGTCCATTAAAACAGTGCAGGAACCGCAGTCTCCCAGCTCGCAGCCTTTTTTGGTGCCGGTTAAATCCAGCTCGTCCCTGATGAAATTGACCATCAGCGTGTTGGCTTTGACAACCCTGGTGTATTCGTCGCCGTTGATCTTGATCGTGACCAGATATCTGGTAATCCCGTTATTGTCAACTAATGCTTGCATTTTATTTACCGTCCCCCCTTTATTCAGATCCTTATTATACATGTCCTTCGTCAATGGCTTTACGCAAAGCACGTTTGGTAAAAACCCGCACCATGTCCCGGCGATACTCTGCGGAACCGCGCATGTCGGAAATGGGTTTACATTCCTTAGCCGCGCAAACCCCCACGGCTTCCAGTAAATCGTCGCTGACTGTTTGACCGGTTATCGCGGCCTCGGCTTGGGTGGCCCGCATCGGTACCGGAGCCACGGCGCCCAGAGCAATCCTGGCCTTTTTACAGACATTGCCGTCCATTTCCACCGCCACCGCTACGCCAACCACCGCCAGGGCGCCGGAACGGCGCAGTCCGAACTTAATATAAGTGCTGCCGGTAAAAGAGCCGTCGGGAATGATGATTTGGGTGATGATCTCGTCCGGGGCGATTTTAGTTTTCCCGGGACCGGTAAAGAAGTCTTCCAAAGCCATCTCCCGTTCGCCATTGGCGCCGGCCAGTGTGATCGAAGCCCCCAAAGCGATCAAAATGGGCGGCAGATCCGCCGACGGCACCGCGTTGGCGATATTGCCGCCGATAGTGCCCACATTTCTGATTTGGTTGTTGGCCATATGATGAGCGGCCTCACAGACGGAAAGATATTTGTCCTGCAGCAGCTTGGCGTTGCAAATGGCATTATGGGTCACCCGGGCGCCGATGACCACGCCTTTTCCGGCTACGTATTCAATGCCGGATAATTGTTCTAGCTGCTTCAGCGAGATAAGTATTTGCGGGGCGACAAGACCGTGTTTCATTTTGTTTAACAGGTCGGTGCCCCCCGCAAGCACTTGCGCCGCCGGGCCGCTTTTAGCCAGCAAAGCGCATGCTTCCTGTATGCTGGCCGGCATGTGGTATTCAAAATCAGGCAAGTACATGGTTTTACAAATCCTCCTTGGCATGGTATTATTTGAACTGGATAGTTTTGAACGCTGTTCTCTATTGTGTACGCATATACTTATATTATGAATTATCTGAAAGAGCTTGTCAATAAACAAATTGCTTAGTAAGCGAGGAGGGTTTAAATTGGTTGAGCATAGTTTGGTTGAATATGACGGACTGTTTAAAAAAATCATTGCCGTCGAAGATTACTTAAATAAACTGTTCATTGAAAGAGAAGCCTTGATTTCCATGCTGTTATTAACCGTTTTTTCCGGCCAGAATATGTTCATTCTGGGCAAACCGGGCGTGGCTAAATCGGAAATAGTCTATCAAACTTCATTGCTGTTTAAAGACGTTAAAATATTCAGGTATCTGTTGACCAAATACACTACGCCGGAAGAGATATTTGGCTCGATCTCTCTGGAGGAGCTTAAAAAAGACCGCTTTTACCGGAAAATAACCAACAAGTTAGCCGATGTGGAAATCGGTTTTCTGGATGAGATCTTTAAAGGCAACAGTTCCATTCTCAACAGCCTGTTAATGATTGCCAACGAGAAAATCTACATTAATGACACCGAAGTGGTCGAGGCGCCGCTCATTTCTTTGTTCGGGGCTTCCAATGAGATTCCCGACGAGGAAGAAATGGAGGAATTGCAGGCCCTGTATGATCGTTTTACGATCAAATATATTGCCGAGCCGATCAAAGAATATAAAAATTTTACCATATTTATGCTCCAGGACAACAGGACCATGAACATGGACGGGCGAATGTTGATTGATAAGCATGAAATAAGTACGGTGCGTGAAGCAGCCGCCAGGATTACTCTCGACCAGAACATCTTAAATATCATCTATAAAGTGCGGGAGTATTGTAATGAAAACAATTATTATGTCTCGGACAGAAAATTTAAAAACATGCTCGGCATTTTAAAA
>WQUS01000106.1 GCA_009781965.1 Bacillota bacterium
AACGGCAGCCTTGGCCGACGTAGTACTGCCCGGCGCCAGGTTCGCCGAAAAAGACGGCACCTTCAGCAACACCGAACGCCGAGTGCAGCGGGTGCGTAAAGCCATCGACCCGGTGGGTAATGCCAGGGCTGACTGGCAGATTATCTGCGATGTGGCCACCGCCATGGGGTACCCCATGAGCTACGCTTCGCCAGCCGCAGTATTTGCCGAAGCCGCCTCGGTAACCCCGTCCTATGCGGGCATATCTTACGCGCGCCTGGAAGAGGGAGGCATCCAGTGGCCTTGTCCCACTGCCGAACACCCGGGCACTTCTTACCTGCATCAAGATAAGTTTGTGCGGGGGCTGGGCAGGTTTACCCCGGTGGAATATGTCCCTCCGGCGGAGCAAACCGACCGGGATTATCCATTTGTGCTCAACACCGGGCGCCGGCGTTTCCACTATCATACCGGCACCATGACCCAGCGCACCGGCGCCCTGGAAGTACACTGCGCCACGGAAAATCTGGAGATTAATCCGGCCGACGCAGGCAAGCTGAACATTGCCGAGGGAGACACGGTCCGGGTGCAATCCCGCCGCGGCCAGGTGGAAGTAAAAGCCAGGCTCACCGATATCGTGCCGCCGGGACTGGTTTTCGCATCCTTCCATTTCCCGGCAGTGCCGATCAATAAATTAACCAACCCCTCGAAGGATCCTATTTGCCAAATACCGGAACTGAAAGTCTGTTCGGTGAACGTCGAAAAAATCAGCTGACCAGCTTAATGTCAGAGGCCGGAATCTTAAGATTCCGGCCTCTGCTTATCTAACGATCATTTGCACCCTTTGACGTCTATCCTTCTAAAGGTTTCAAAACACCGGCCGTCCGGTTGCTCGGCCGCCTGCACCATCAGCTCGATAACAGCAGTCCGAAAGCCGGCCCTCAACTGAGGAGGGAGGTGCTCCATAAAGGGCACTAAAGAGGGCTGATCGATCCATTTAATCATTTCATCCCGATCGGCAAAATACCGGTCGGCATTTTCCAGTTCCAGCCGCACTTTGCTAAATCCAGCATTAGCAAGGATGGTGGCATACTCATCTTGGGTCGGCATAAACCAGGGCCAATCAAAATCTACAAAGTAGCCCTGATAATCATCCTCATGCATGACCGTCCTCACCGTATTGATAAAATTGGCGCAGTTGCCGTCACCGCCAAAATTCCATCTGATTAACCCATTCTTTTTTAAAGCCGCCAAGCTGTTCCGCAAAAGACTTTCGTGATCTTTAACCCAATGCAGGGCGGCGTTGGAGAAGATTACATCAAACTCACCGGTAAAATCCAAATCGTTTATATCCCGGCAAATAAATTGCAGGTTATCTTAATTAAAACACAGAATGTTGCGGAAGAATGTAAACCATGTTACAATTCACAAAGAAACTGTTGCCATTTGCTATTAGCCCTTGGCAATTACCTAAACCGGGTGGTCATATTGATGACGGAGAATCATTTTGCCTTTATCGTCACGGGAGACACCTTTAGATTAAAAAACGCCGAACTGTTTGACGGCTTGGCCAAACCTAAAATTTATGAACAAAATCAAATTATCTACCAGCAGGGAGACAAGGCCAGCCACGTATATTATCTTAAAACCGGCCGGGTGCAAATCTTTATCGGCTCTGTGAACGGCGCGGAAAAAACACTGGCGGTTTTTTCTAAAGGGAGCCTTTTTGGCAAATCCGCTTTTTTTGATCAGCTGCCCCGCTCATCCGGCGCGAAAGCGTTGACCAAAACGGAGATTATTTGCGTTGATCAAATGATGATGATGGATATTATCAGCAGGCATCCCCAATTGGCTTTGGATATGTTAGGCTACTTGGCGAAAACCATCCGGCTGTTTGCCAACCAAATTGAAAACATGACTTTTCTGCAAGCCGACAGACGGATTGCCCGCTATATTGTCGATAACTTTTCCGGTAATTTGAAAAAAACAACCATCACCTGCACCCATGATGAAATCTCCGGCACGGTCGGCGCTTCGCGGGTTACAGTCAGTAAAATACTAAACAGATTTGCGCAAAAAGGCTGGATTAATACCGGTTATAAATGCATCGAGGTAACGGATGCTCAGGCTTTGACAGACTTCGCCTTTAAGGGTTAGTAAACTCGATGTTCGAGGTTCGAGGTTCGAGGTTCGAGGTTCGAGGTTCGAGACAAGGCAGTGTTTCTTGATACTCAAAGTGAATACGGCACGCAAAACTATTAACCGTAAGCGATTTCTCGAAAGAGCCTAAGCGCACGGTTAACTCGATGTTCGAAGTTCGAGGTTCGAGGTTCGAGACTATGCAGTGTTTGTTAGCACTCCTAGCCCAGGCACGCATAATTATTAACCGTAAGCGATTTCTCGGAGAGTATGAGCGCACGGTTAATAATTATGTGCCGGATGGTGCTGAACAGTAACGTGTGAACAGTAACGCGTGAACAGTAACAAAAAAAAGAGGAGGCGTCAACATGAAACTAAAAAAACAAATCCAAGCCGCGCTTAGTCAGGGGGACTATCAGACCGCAATGGAATTGGGCGCCGGGCAAACCGGTCAGGCAATCGCAGCCTTGATTAACTCCCTTTACAGCACAGATGACTTGCTGCGCTGGCGCGCCGTGGAATGTCTGGGCCTGCTCACAAAACAAATCTCCCTGACCGAACCTGCTCAAGGCAGAGAAATTATCCGCCGCTTGCTGTGGGCTCTCAATGACGAATCCGGTGGCTCCGGGTGGGCCTCAACCGAAGCAGTGGGGGAGATCATCCGCAACCGGCCGGACTTATATCAGGAGTTCGTGTCCATTATTGTTTCCTTCCGGGAGGATCCGGCTTTAATCGGAGGCATCATTTGGGGTCTGGGCAGAATTGGCGAAATAGACCCTGCTTTGGTCAATGACTACCTCCCGTTCATGCATGAGCTTCTGGACGATCCGGATCCGCAGTTGCGCGGGCTGGCCTTATGGGCACTGCAAAAGATTAAAGCTACTCCGCCAACGGAGCAACAAACCCGTTTAAAAGCAGACCCCGGCGAATGCCGGATTTTTGAAAACAAAGAGTTAACCACTTATAAAATAGCTCAATTAGTTTAACCGGGCAACTTGATTCTATTGCAGGAATAGCGTCTAAACCGTCGAATGTTTATTGCTAGTTGCTTATATAAACAATTATTTTCGGAAAATTTGAACTACTGACCCGGGCAAGGGAGGAATAGCAGTGACCCTGAAGAGCGCCGGCTCAAGATTGATGCTCTGGTGGCTTGTTTTTAACATTCCCGCCCTGGTACTGGTTTATTTCTGGCGCCCCGCGCTAGTCTATGCCGTACTGTTATTTATCTGCACCGGTCTGGCGCCGCTGCTGCTCGCAATCAGCACCACCGGCGGCCGCAGCCCAACCAGGGCCGGCGCCTCCGACGAACCGCTGGACCAAACATTACAGATAGCCAACCAGACCTTACCTTTGCTGCGCCAGGGTCTGAACGAGAATACCGCCGGCAAAACCGCCGCCATCATTCGTCAAATTGCCAATGTCGCCGCCGTGGCGATCACAGATACGGAAAGGGTGCTGGCTTATACCGGCGCAGGTTCCGAACATCACAAAGCCGGGGGCGCCATTATGACCTTGGCCACCCGCGAGGTGCTTAAAACCGGCGCCATGAAAATCATTCGGGACGGTTACGGTGTGGAATGCCCGGTGGCAGGCTGCCCGCTGCAATCCGCCGTAATCGTGCCGTTAAAGTGTAAAGGCAAAGTAGTGGGCGCCGTTAAATTCTACCGCACCCAGCAAGGCGATATGCCGGCGGCTTCGGTGAAGCTGGCGGTGGGGGTGGCTCAGCTGCTGGGGATGCAAATGGAGCTGGCCGAATTGGATCAGCAGGCTCAGTTGGTCACCAAGGCTGAATTGGATGCGTTGCAGGCACAAATTAACCCTCATTTTTTATTCAACACCTTAAACACCATTATCATGTTCAGCCGCACCAATCCGGAAACAGCCAGACGCCTCCTGATCCGGCTGGCTGCGTTTTTCCGCCATGCTTTAAAACGGCATGGCCATTTCAACACGCTGAAAGATGAAATTGAATATTTCAATACCTATTTAACCTTGGAACGGGCCAGGTTCCGGGAAAAACTGAAGGTGGTCAGAGAAATAGACGAGAATCTCCTGGAATATAAAATTCCTGTCCTGACCATTCAACCGCTGGTTGAAAACGCCATCAAACACGGCATTCTGCCCAAGCCCGGGCAGGGTACGGTACAAATAACGGTCCGCAAGGATGATAACGAGATGCTCATTGTGATCCGGGACGATGGCATCGGCATTGACCCGGAACTGCAAGCAAAGGTGCTGACCCCCGGTTTCGGTTCCGGCAACGGGGTCGGGCTTAGCAATGTGCATGAACGGCTCAAAGGACTGTTCGGCCAGGAATACGGCTTACAAATTGTCAGCGTTCCCGGTGAGGGCACTTCGGTATACGTTCGCATTCCACTGGTGTGCTTCACGGCCAATAAGGAGGAACTGATCCATGAAGCTTAAAACATTGATTATTGACGACGAATACCCGGCCCGCCAGGAGCTGCGTTTTCTCTTAAGCAATTTCAGTAATGTGGAAATAGTGGGGGAAGCCACCAACGCGCAGGAAGCGCTGGCTTTGATTAAAGCGCTTGACTACCAGGTTATTTTTCTTGACGTATCCATGCCGGGCATGAGCGGCTTGGAACTGGGCGCCGCCATCCAGGAGTTGCCCAAACAACCGCACGTGATCTTTGTCACCGCTTACGAAGATTACGCCGTCCAGGCTTTTGAAGTCAACGCCGTTGATTACCTGCTCAAACCGGTGGAACCAAGCCGGCTGAAAAAAGCCATTGGCAAAGTGGTCAAGACTTACCAGGAGTTGCACGAGGGAGAGGCTAAAACAGCAACCTTAAACGGCAAAGCACCTCCGGCAACAATCAAGATCGACCGGATACCGGCTGAAAAACAGGGTAAAACCGTGCTGGTAGCCGAATCAGACATCTTCTTCGCTTTCACCGAGCAGGACTATATCTACATCAAAACCAATAATGACAAGCTGCTGATCCGTTTTACCCTGAAAGAACTGGAAGCCAGGCTGAACCCGCAGATATTTTTCCGCACCCACCGCTGTTACCTGGTCAACCTGCACAAAGTGAGAGAAATAATGCCTTTTTTCAACGGCACATATAATCTGGCCATGGAGGATAAAGCTAACAGCGAAGTCCCGGTAAGCCGGGCCCAGGCCAAAAAACTAAGAAAAATCCTGGGCTTTTAAAAATAATAAGAAAACAGGTGTGATTGCATATTATAATCACCGGCATCGGCACCGACATTATTGAAATAAACAGAGTGGCCCAAGCGGCGGAAAAAGCCGGCGACCGCTTCCTGAACCGGGTATTTACACCCCAGGAACTCAGTTTTTGCCTGGCCCGCCGCGATCCATGGCCTTGCCTGGCAGCCCGCTTTGCCGCCAAAGAAGCGGTTTTCAAAGCACTGGGCACCGGGCTGACTACCTGGCATGACGTGGAAGTAACGGGCGGAAGAGATCAGCCGCCGGCGGTAACCTTAACGGGGGCGGCAAAAGAACAGGCCGCAGCGAAAAAAATTAATACCGTGCTGCTTTCCATTGCACATGATCGCTGTATGGCGGTGGCTTTTGCCACCGCCATACAACAGGAGGTGAAGTAGTTTTGCGCATTGTAACCGCCGCTGAAATGGGCGCTATAGATCGTTTGGCCAGCAACGAATTTGGCATTCCGGGCGTAGTGCTCATGGAAAACGCGGGACTGCAGGTAGTTAAAACAGTAGAGACGGTGCTGGGTAATCCGGCCGACAAGCATGTAGTCATTTTTGCCGGCAAAGGAAACAATGGCGGCGACGGATTTGTAGCAGCCCGGCATTTACTGAACAAAGGCGCCCAGGTACAGGTTTTCCTGGCTGCCGAACAGGACCACATCAAAGGAGATGCCAGGATTAACCTGGATATTTGGACTAAAGCTGGACAGAAAGTGTTGCCGCTCACTAAAGCCAGCGATCTAAACCTGGTTCGTCTGGCGCTGATGCATGCCGACCTGGTGGTGGACGCCCTTTATGGCACCGGTTTTAAAGGCGCCATCAAACAGCCGATGCTCTCTTTTATGGAAGCCGTCAATGAGTGCGGTAAGCCTGTCGTTGCCGTTGATATCCCTTCCGGACTGGAAGCGGATACCGGGCGGAGCGCCGAAGGGTGCATCCGGGCCAGCCATACCGTGACCTTTGCCTTGCCTAAAATCGGGTTGCTGCTGCCGGAATCCAAACCTTACGTAGGTAAGTTGCAGGTGGCGGATATTTCGATTCCAGCCGCCTTGCTTGCCGACAACCAGGCCAAAAGGTACTTAATCACCAAACAATTAGTATCCGCTCACTG
>WQUS01000107.1 GCA_009781965.1 Bacillota bacterium
AACACCGCGTAAACGGCTTTAAACAACTGTTCCATAGGATCCTGCGGGAAGGGCGACCCGGTTTCCTGCTGAATGAGATCTTTGTATTCCACAATCACAGCCCGCCACTGGTCGGCGTTCAGCTGGTTGTCATACTCAACATTGGCTTTTTCCTTGTGCCTTGTCAGGATGCTTTCAAATTTATGATGTTCAATATCCAGCACCACGCCGCCGAACATGTTCAGAAAACGGCGGTAACAGTCCATGGCAAACCGGTCGTCTCCGGACGCTTTGACCAAGCCCTGCACGGTATTATCATTTAAACCCAGGTTTAAAACCGTATCCATCATCCCGGGCATGGAAATTACCGCCCCGGAACGTACGCTGACCAGCAGCGGGTTGTCCGGATCACCAAACTTTTTGCCCACTTTTTGTTCCAAAATGGCCATTTGCTCCCGCACCTGGTCTTCCATGCCAGGCGGGAAATTCCTGTTCTCGTCGTAGAACTGGATGCAGGCTTCGGTCGTGATAGTGATTCCCGGCGGTACCGGCAAACCAATGTTGGTCATCTCAGCCAGGTTAGCGCCTTTGCCACCCAGCAATTCCTTCATGTCGGCCCGGCCTTCTTCGAATGTGTAGACCCATTTTTTACTTGTCATATCTCTGCCCCCTGTAATAAATTTCCAGCACCTTGCTGGCAGTCTCCTCCACAGCCTTATTAGAAGCGTCAATAATTGGACACCCGGCTTTTTTCATAATCCCCTCGGCATATTCCAACTCCTTAAGAATACGTTCCATACTGGCGTAATCGGCGTCGGATGTGAGTCCTAATGATTTAAGCCTTTCCCGGCGAATCTCATTTAATACGGCGGGTCGAATAGTCAAACCAATCATCCGGTGGGGCGGCAATTGAAATATCTCCTCCGGAGGCGCCACCTCAGGAACCAAGGGCACATTGGCGGCTTTGATCCGCCGGTGAGCCAGATACATGCACAGCGGCGTTTTGGATGTGCGGCTGACGCCAAGCACCACCAAATCAGCGTAGCTGATGCCCCGGGGATCCTTGCCATCGTCAAACTTGACCGCAAATTCAATCGCTTCCATCTTACTGAAGTAGTCCTGATCGGTCTTGCGCACCAGCCCCGGCTCCAGCTTGGGCGGGCGTCCCTCCAGTTTAGTCAGCGCCTCCAACACCGGTCCCATAATATCCACCGTAATCAAATTATGCTTTTGCGCTTCTCTAAGCATAGCTTCCTTTAACTCGGGCAGCACCAAGGTATAAGCAATCATACTGTTGAATCCGGCTGCCTCTTCCACTATTTCCGGGATTTCAGACGCGTCATTAACGTAAGGTACCCGGTGTATCTCCACAGCGCAGTCCTGAAACTGACTGGCGGCGGCTCGCACTACCAGCTCGGCCGTTTCGCCGATGGAGTCGGAAACTATGTATACGAGCTGGTTGGATTGGCTAATTGACGCTGAAATATATACCGCCCCCCCAAATTTAATCGGCAGTACGACTTATAATCTAGATGTCCCCTGCGCCCAGTTCAACAAACACCTTGGTAATGTTGGTCTTGCTAATCCGGCCGATGACCTCCAGAGCCGCGACGGCGCTTTCAGTCTTTACTTCTTTGACCACCGGCAAGGCGTCCACTTCGCAGCTGATAAGTTTACGGGCGGCCACCCAGATGGAATCCTCCGGCTCGACGTACACAACGTTAGGCATTCTGGTCATAACCACATTCACGGGCAGTTTATCGATATCCTGCCCACCCAAAGTGAACTTAAGCAGATCTTTCCGTGAAATCACACCTTCCAGAAAACCGCCCTCCCGCACGGCAAAAAGAGTGCCCACATCTTCAGTAAACATAGTGACTACGGCGTCGTATACCGTGCAGCTTTCCCGCACCACCACCGGCACCGACTTAATTTCTCCCACCAGTATCTGATGCAATTTATCCGCCAGCATCCGGCCTGGTTTTTTACCGCTGCAGAAATAGCCTACCCTGGGGCGTGCCTCCAATATGCCGGACATGGTTAAAATGGCCATGTCCGGGCGCAAAGTAGCCCGGGTAAGGTTTAATCGCTCGGCAATATGTTCGCCGGTGATGGGGCCATTGTTTTTAACTATGTCCAAGATCAGCTCTTGCCGTTTGGTAAGCTGCATATCATCGCCTCGCCAAAGCAATCAGGCCATCTCAACCATGTTTACACACATCAGTATTATATTGTATACCAAAGTTAATTTTCCTTCTAGGCCGGTAAAAATATTTAATTCCTACTTTATTTCCCCGGTTGCACTATTTTACTCAAATCGGCAATACGCCCGGCCAGACCGGCGATTTGTTTCAGCAGCGCCAGGCGGTTATCCCTGAGCCCGGTATCCTCCACCATCACCATCACCTCGGCGAAGAAACGGTCCACCGGCTGCCGCAATCCGGCGATAGCTTCCAGCGCCCGGGCGTAATTACGCCCCGCCAGAGCCGGTTCCACTGTCAGCCGCGCCTGCCGTACAGCCTCATACAGTTCCTTTTCGGCCTCCGTTTCCAGCCTGGCCGGGTCAACCAGCTCATGGTCCGCTTTTTTGGCCAGGTTATAAGCCCGGGTGAAGGCGGTGAGCAACTCCTCAAAAGCCTCTGCGGAACGAAACTGCCGCAGCGCCTCGGCCCGCAGCCAAACGCCGGAAATATCGTCTATCCCGGCGGCCAGAACGGCGTCCACCGTATCATAAGGCAAACCCTTTTCACTCAGCATCCCCCGCAGGCGCTGTTTAAAGAATTCCTCCATTTCGGCAGCCACTTTGTCCAAAGGCAGTTTCATGCTCACCTGGCCGGCATAGCCGCCGGTATATCCATTGTAAGCTTTTTCAATCAGCTCGCCCAAAGACAGGACCAGCCCGCCCTCAATAATAATGTGACAGACGCCCAAAGCCTGCCTGCGCAAGGCATAGGGATCCTGGGAACCGGTGGGCTGCAGGCCTACGCCAAAGCAGCCGGTCAAGCTATCCATTTTGTCCGCGATACTCAGCATTTGGCCCGCCAGGGCGCCGGGCAGTTCGTCGCCGGCAAACCGGGGCAGGTAATGCTCGTAAACAGCCTGCGCCACGCCGCTTGTTTCGCCGGAACGGCGGGCATATTCGCATCCCATAATCCCCTGCAGTTCCGGAAATTCATAAACCATATTGGTTAATAAATCAGCTTTGGACAGCTGGGCCGCCCGCAAAACGTCCGCCCGTTCTGCGGGCGAAGCGTTCAGGCCTGCGGCCAAAAAGTCCGCCAGCGCCGTAATCCGCTGCACCTTCTCATATACCGTCCCCAGCTGTTCCTGAAAAACAACCTTTTGCAGGCCCGCCACCTTTTCCTCCAGCGGCGCTTTCAGGTCCTCCCGCCAGAAGAAGGCGGCGTCAGACAACCTGGCCCGCAGCACTTTCTCGTTACCCGCCCGGACAATATCGACATTAGCGGCGCCGCCGTTGCTGATGGCAATAAACCGGGCCAACAGCCGGCCATCCTGCCCCCGCACCGGAAAGTAGCGCTGGTGCTCACGCATGGGCGTAATCAGCACTTCCTCAAGCATCTCCAGATAACCGGGGTCAAAACTGCCGCAAACAGCGGCGGGGAATTCCACCAGGTTGGTGACCTCATCCAGCAATTCGGGATCAATATCCGCCCGGCCGCCCTCCTGTTCAGCCGCCGCGATTACCTGACGCCGGATTTCCTCCCGGCGCTGTTGGATATCCACCAGCACATGGGCGTTACTCATTACCTCAAAGTAGGCCCCGGCCGCGGGCACCTCCAAACGCCCGGCACTGAGAAAACGATGACCGTAAGTGGATCGTCCCGACGACAATCCGGCCAAGGTAAAATCAACCGTCTCATGGCCGTACAGGCAGAGCAGCCAGCGGATGGGCCGGGCAAAACGCATCTCCAGACTGCCCCAGCGCATCGGTTTGGCAAAATGCAGCCCCGTGATCAGCTCGGCGGCCAGGCCGGGCAAAACCTCGCCGGCGGCGCGGCCCGCTTCTTCCTTAACCGCAAACACATATTCCACCGGGCCTACCGATTTACGCGCCAGTTCGGCCACCTGCAGCCCGTTGCTTTTGGCAAAACCAATGGCCGCCCGGGTCGGCTCCCCGGCAGAGTTAAAAGCCACCTTTACCGCCGGGCCCTTAACCTCCAAAGCCAGCGCATCCTGCTGTTCCGCCAGGTCCCGCACGTATAAGGTAATCCGGCGCGGCGTGCCGCAAACGCTAATCTCACCGTGGGCCAGCCGGTTGGCCTGTAAACCGGTCCGCGCCAATTCAGTCAGCTGTTCCAGGGCCGGCTGCAAAAACCGCGCGGGCAGCTCTTCCACTCCAATTTCCAACAAAAAATCCCTGGCCATTTACGCGCCCTCCTTTTTCAGCAGAGGGTAACCCATTGCTTCCCGCTGGGCCGCATATTTTTCCGCGCACAACCGGGCCATGTTGCGCACCCGGTGAATGAAGCCGGTCCGTTCCGTCACGCTGATGGCGCCCCGGGCGTCCAGCAGATTAAAGGTATGGGAACACTTCAGCACGTAATCATAAGCCGGCAGCACCAGGCCCTTTTCGGCAATCCGCATCGCTTCCCGCTCATACATTTCGAACAGTTTAAACAGCATCTCCGTATCTGCTTCGTTAAAGTTGTAATGGGAATATTCCACCTCGCCCCGGTGGTGCACATCGCCGTATTTAATATCTTCGACCCACCGGATATCGTACACGCTGTCCTTTTCCTGTATGTACATGGCCAGCCGCTCCAGCCCGTAAGTAATTTCAGCGCTTACCGGCCGGCAGTCCAGACCGCCGCACTGCTGAAAATAAGTGAACTGGGTGATTTCCATGCCGTCCAGCCAGACTTCCCAACCCAAACCCCAGGCGCCTAAAGTAGGGGATTCCCAGTTGTCCTCCACAAACCGGATATCGTGCCGCAATGGATCGATGCCGATGGCCCGCAGACTATCCAGATAAATATCCACTACATCGTCCGGGGAAGGCTTTAAAATCACCTGGTACTGGTAATAGTGCTGTAACCGGTTGGGGTTTTCGCCATAGCGGCCGTCGGTAGGCCGCCGGGAAGGCTCCACGTAAGCCACCCGCCAGGGTTCCGGTCCTAACACCCGCAGCGATGTGGCCGGGTTCATGGTCCCGGCGCCCTTTTCCACGTCGTAGGGCTGCTGGATAATGCAGTTCCGCTCAGCCCAGAATTCGTTCAAAGCCAGTATAATCTCCTGAAAGTTCACCGCCCGAATCCTCCCTTTAACTTCAACATTTCATTGAATTGCGCATAGGAAACCGTGATGCCGGCGTTCTGAAAATACTCCACAACCAGCCGCCTAAATTCCCTTTCCAAAAAAGTACAGTGTTCCGGTGCAACCACTGCGGTCAGCGTAAACACCATCCCGCGGCTGTTGTCGTTAATATCGGTAATACCAAATACCTGAGGCGGCTCCACAAAGGAATCACTTTCATCCTTAAGCAGCTTATCGGCATAGGTAGCGGTAATATAGCGGCATACTTGATCCAGCGTTTCAAATACTAAATGCAAATCTTCTTCAAAAGGAACCGCTATCGAAATAATGGCCCGCAAATAACCGCGATTATAGTTTCTGATGCTTTTAATCTCCGCATTGCCAATAATAAACTTTTTACCGCTCCATTCCCGCACAGTGGTCACCCGCAAACCCAGTTCCTCTACTGTACCGATAACCTGATTATTAATTTCAATCCGTTCGCCCACATGAAAATGCCCTTCGAAAATAATAAAAAAACCGGTTAGAATATCCTTAATCAGACTCTGGGCGCCAATGCCCATAGCCAACCCCAAAATACCGGCGCTGGCCAGCATCGGGGTAACGTTGATCTTAAATACCGACAGTATCATCAGCACAGCCACAACATAAATAATATAACGGGTCCCCGAAAGAAACAGTGTTTTTATGGTGTTCACTTTATGCATGTTATTGACAGAGCGATCGAATATCCGGTTGGTTAAAACAACGCGCATTTTTAATAAAAAGTAAGTGAACAGTAAAATAATACCAACATGCAAGATTTTTAGCAAAAAAAACTCAACATTTTGCCCCAGATAATCTAATGTCGCAAGGTAACGCCCATGCAAAAAAGCACTAAATATTCCCCCCACCCCCGGACAACAGCCCTGCGGTTGCCCACAGGAAACCACACCAATACGGCTGTTTGGCTGCATTATCAGGTGCCATTATATCGAATGGCGAAGAGACCGTCAACAGTTACGGGGGGAAAATTCCGCGCCGAAGGAAATTGGGTGTTACTGGTCACACCCTGTGTTTGTTAGTACCCGTAGCCCAGGCCCGTAAAGTTATTAACCGTAAGCGATTTCTCGGAGAGCATGAGCGCACGGTTAATAACTTTACGGGCCG
>WQUS01000108.1 GCA_009781965.1 Bacillota bacterium
TGCGGCAAACCAATATGCCGGCTTGCTTAACGGAGCTTGCTTTTATCTCCAATCCCGCCGAAGAGGCCCTGCTCAAGTCAGCCGACTTCCAGGCCCGGGCCGCCGGGGCTATCGCTGCCGGCATTGCCGGTTATCTGGCTTTAGACCAACCGGCACAGAGCGGCGAACCGGCGCCCACTCCGGCCACAGTCAGTGTCTGGGCCCAAAACAGCTGGGCCAAAGCGGTGGCCGCCGGCCTGTTTGACGGGCTCAATCCGCAGGGTTCTTTGACCCGGGAGCAGGTAGCCGTGGTCCTGGATCGGCTTGGACTGCTCAAAAGATGAACTATTTAGCGTAAAAACCCCGGCCGCATTGAACCGGGGTTTTTACGCCTTTTTACACTTAATGGAAGTTGCGCGTCACTATTTTGTGCCGTTTGGCCGACTGGCAGACGCGAAAATCGGGCAAGCGGCGTAGGGGCAAAAGAGCGGCTAAAATGTAAAGGGCCTGATTGAAAAAATTTCGCACCATCTGACCCTATCCTTGCAACAAATATTCGACAATATACTTACTGTAATAAAGGGTTAAACATCAGGCCGTCAGCTTGTTATATTGATTTGCCGCTTAAAAACTCTCCTTAACGCAGATCAGTAAATGTTACATTATGTTTCAAAAATTATCGCTTTGTGTCGAATTTTATGGCAAAATAGATACCGTTATGAAAAATAGAAGCGAATTATCAAAAGAAATCGAGACACTCCGCAGCAAGTTAGTCGAAATCGCTCAAAATAAGGATTTATCCAGCCCCGAGGTTATTGAAGTTAGCCGGCAGCTCAATCAATTACTTAACGCTTATGACGCTCTAACAGTAAAACCGGACGCCGGTTTTGTCGCAAAAGAGCACAGCATTGTCGTTCGAAAAGATGTTACAATAGACGCAATGGTTAAGAATATTTTGAAAGATAAGCTCATGACCAACGATGAACTGGCTCAAAAGATTGGCCTGTCTAGGTGTAGGGTTAATCGCATCCTGAATGGCGCCGGGACGAAATTTAAGACCATCATGTTAATTGCGAATGCCTTAGGATTATCCGTGGACAAAATTATCACCAAAACAGAACAACCTAAGGAGGTGTCACAAATGGTTGACCATAGGCAACCAAAAGAATTATTTAATCAAGATCAGGCTATTTCTGAAGAAAAAAGCGTATGTGACCTCTATTTCCAAGACGGGTTCCGGGCCGCCATGAGATTATGCCAGACCTATATCAAAGCTGGACCGGAACAAAAACGCAAAATTGAAAATTATGTGGACGACCTACTGCATAAGGGAGTGATAACCGGTGACTAACGAAGCATTAGCGCTGCAAATTCGGCAGGGCCGGACTGATTTATTTGACGCGCTGTGGGAACAAAATACCGGTTTCATTTACACTCAGGCCAATAAGGCATTCAATAAGCACTTTGAGCGCTGCCATTGCTGCGGAGTAGAATTGGATGATCTCCTTCAGACAGGTTTCTTTGCCCTTCGGGACGCCGTACAGACATACGACGAAAATAAAGAGCCTAATCTGTTGGCTTATTTTAAATATGCGTTCAGGAAGCGTTTTTGCGCTCTTATCGGTCTTCGTACTACCAAGCGTAACCCGCTTGATGAATCTGCCAGTCTGAATGAGATGCTTGATGGGGATGCAGAAGCGCAGCCACTTTATTTGTTGGCTGACCCAGACAGTGAGCAAATGTTTGCATCTGTATTTGATGATGTGTTCCGGTCAGAATTGTACGCCGCTTTGGCAGAGGCCATGGACAAGCTGCCTGTTAATTCTGCCGCTGCTATTCGCGGCAGGTGGCTTGAAGGTAAAAAACAAAAGCAAGTGGCCGCTGAAATGGGATTAGTGCAACATAAAGTATAGTCTTTAGTTCTTGCGGGGTTTCGTAAGTTACAAATGGATCCTGATATTCAGCTGTTCCACCATGAGATTGCGGCGACCTGGGCTTATCGCGGCACCGGATTAACAAGGTTTAGGGAAACCTGGGAATCATCTGTTGAACGAGCGGTTAGAAAGACTTTAGATTTTGCGGAACAGTATTATAATATTTTGTAGTTTATTGTCGAAATATAATGAATACTCCCGCCGCATCCATCTAAAACAGCCCTAAAACAACCTTAAAACAGCCGCAAAGTTGCGGCTGTTTTAATTGGGGTAAAGTATCGGTAAGTATAGTAAATACTATTTGTACTTTAGTGACCGGTGTTTTAGTGAGGCGTATTTTCGTGCATTTGGCCGGGGTAAGGAAATTGGCTGCTGTATCCTTGAAATTTTTGGTAGGATTGAGCCAGTTTCTGTTTTTGTTCGCACTCCAGGGTGTACCAGCCCTTGCGGAACATCAGGTTGAACAATTCCCTGGTGATGGCGTGGGTTTCGATAAATATGCGCATAACGTCGGTGTGCAGCTGCCGGTGGCTGGCTTCCCGCACAAACAGGTTAAAATTGTCGGTCAGGTATTTTTCCTGGGCCAGCGCCAGGTTCAAGTTATCCCGGTCGTTGATTTGCGGTCCTTTGCTTTGGCCTAAACTAGCGGACGGATTTTTAATTTGCTGCTGCATGGCCGGCATCCCCTGGATGTTTTGGGCAAACTGCGGCTCGGTGAATTGCGGCTGATATTGTCCGTACAAGCTATTCCCCTCCTTACATATTGGCGGCGTTGGCCGGATTTAAGTGGCTCAGCAACTGCATGTAGTGGGCCTGGTGCATTTGCCCCGCTTGATTTAGATAATCGCTGATTTCCGGATCGGTGCAGTTCATGGCGGCGTGATGCATCATTTTTATGGCCCCCAGTTCCCAGGACAGAGCGTCGGTAAGGTAGAGATGGTCTTTGGCGCTGAGCATATTGTTGGGCGGTTCCGGCATGATTTGCTGTCCCATCTGCGGTTGACCGGTTTGATACATTTGACAACCACTCCTTTCTTGGGCTGATAGATTTGACTTATCGTTATTGTTCCTTGGTCCGGAGCGGTTATGCATTGGTAAATGTTGTGTAAACAACGCATCGGGCGCCACGGGATGAACCGCTGTTGTCTGTGCCGCCGCCCGCCAGCCCGGCGGCCGCAAAACAAGGCCCCGGACAATCATGCAGCTCCGCCGGGACGCCAGGATTCCTGTAAAACCCGGTTTTTTGGGTCCTGGCGCACTGTTTGTCCAAGGAGCTTAGACGGCAGAAGCCCAGGTCCAACTGCCGGGCCAGCCGTTCCAAAATTAACGGCGTTTGATCGGTGGAATTACCATCCACCAGTACGACCGTCATTTGCGGCGCCTGTCTTATAGCCGCCGCTACTTTGCGGCGCACAATCCACTCGGTTTGTTGGTCCTCGTTTTTAAGCAGCACCGCCATTCGCTTCATCCCTTCCGGACTCCCGGCCAGGGAACTGTTTCCCTTGCCAGCCCCGCGGGCAACCAAATAGTGGCGCCAGATCCGGTATGACGCTGCCCATAGCCAACCGAGAAACAGCGCGGTTGATAGGTACACCATCAGCAAGCCGATCACCCCCGCAAATTTTTAACATTTTCTTTCACCATATGCACTGACTTGCGGAAGGGTTAACCCGGTTTTTGTCGAATAGCTAGCCAGGGGTGGATCACGTGCGCGGTGTACGAAACTTGCTTCATATCCTCTATAATTGGTTGATTGTCGGATTCGGCTTTTGGTTGCTGGCTCACACCTTGCCATTGCTGAACCTTGATTATAGCCGGGAACTGCTGCTGCTGGCTGCTTTGGTGATTCTGGCGGAGTGGCTGACTGTATTACTGCCCCAGGGTCAGCTTTCCGGCGGCTTTGCCGTTGTATTCGCCGCGTTCCTGATTTACGGTCCGGTAGCCGCGGCTTGGCTTGTCGGCTTGGCTTCATTAGTCGGGCAAGGAGTGGTGAATCGGGGTAATCCTCTGCGGGTTACTATGTTCAACGCTGCTCAATACATATTGGCTTTACTGGGCGCTAATTATCTATATCACCTGGCCGGCGGTTCTTCGGAACGGGTGCTGGTTTTAAACAATCTTCCGGCGCTGGCAGTGTTTGTGCTGGCTTATTTTGGTTTGAATCAGCTGATGGTTTATTTGTATGGTCTGCCCGTCCGGCAGAGCCATCCGGCTTTCCCCTGGACCGACGCCTTGCGCTGGGATGTGCTGACCTACCTGGCCACCATTCCTTGCGGCTTATTGATGGCGTTGCTCTTTGGCAAAATTGGGATTTACGGCATGTTGCTTCTGTTTCTGCCGGTGCTGATCACTCAGTTTATGCTGCGCGTTTATGTCAACCGGGAGCTGACGAACCGGAGCTTGAGGATGCTGTACGAAGTGGCCAAACGTTTGGGCGGCCGGCTGAAATTGGACGATCTTTTTGCTTTGGTGCTGCGGGAAACCGGCCGGATGATTAATTTCCATACCGGCCTTATTTACTTGCGTTCTGAGACTGATGATGACCTGTATGTAGTGGAAGCGGCCGTTGGCTTCCACGCCCAGCTGCTGAGCGGTTCTATGGTGCGGCGCGGCGAAGGATTTTTGGGTATGACGGTGGAGATTGGCGAACCGCAGGTAGTGCATGACAGCCGGTCGGACTCGCGGATCACTGGCGATGAGGGCTTGACCCAGGTGTTCCGTTCGATATTGGTGGCGCCGATGGTGGCGGGGGCCGAGGTGTGGGGCCTGTTGGTACTGGCGGAGAAATTGCCTGATTTGTTTGAAGATCAGCATTTGCAGACCATCTCTATCGTCATGGGTCAAACCGCCCTGGCGGCGGCTAACGTGCAGCTGCATCGCAAGCTGGAACAGGCTGCGATCACCGACGGGCTGACCGGTTTGTATAACTACCGCTATTTTCACCGGCGGCTGGTGGCGGAGCTCGACCGGGCCAACCGTTACGGGTACAAGCTGGCTTTGCTGCTGTTGGATATTGACTTTTTTAAGCAGATTAATGAGCGCTATGCCCATCTGGGCGGCGACGCGGTGTTGGGGCAGGTGGCCAGGCTGATTGCCGCCGAGCTGCGCGATGATGATTTGGCGGCCCGTTACGGCGGCCAGGAATTTGCCGTGCTGATTTCCGAGGCGGGGCCGGGTGAAGCGTTGGAAGTGGCGGAACGGATTAGGATGGCGGTGCGGGATGCCCTGTTCGAGCATGAAGGGGAGCAGTTTACGGTGCGTGTCAGCGCCGGGGTTGCTATTTACCCGACCAACGCCGATAATTTGCAGGAGTTTCTGGCCGCTGCCGGCGGCGCTTTGTCCCGGGCCAAGGAAGAGGGTCGGAACAGGAGTCTGCTGGCGGAGTAAGCGGGGGAGCCGAATGAGTGCGCTTTTCTGGAACGATTTGCTGCGTGCTGCTCTGGAGCTGGTTTTTCCGCCCCGCCGGGTTTGTCCTCTGTGTGGGGGCGACACGCGGGACAGTCAGGATAGTCCGGGCGGAGCTGTGTGCGGCTATTGCTCCCGGCTTTTGGCCGGCTATGCCGGTGAACCGGCCTGCCCTTGTTGCGGCGCTTTCCTTCCCTCCGGCGCCGGCCAAGCGGCGGAACCGCCGGCATTGTGCCCCGATTGCCGCCCCGGGCGGCCCTTTGCCATCGCCCGGGCAGTAGGGCCTTACGAAGAAATGTTGCGTGATGCGGTGCACCGGCTTAAATATTACCGGGCCCGGTGGCTGGCCCGGCCGATGGCCATGCTGATGGCTGAAACATTCCGGCGTTATGCCGTTTTTACCAATACGCAGGGCTTGGTGCCAGTGCCGTTACATCCGGCCCGGGAGCGTTGGCGCGGTTTTAACCAATCGGCGCTTTTGGCCCGGGTATTGGGAGAGGTAACCGGCCTGCCGGTGTTGGAACGCGCCGTGGCCAGGATTCGGGAAACTCCTCCCCAAACCGGCCTGACCCGCCAGGAAAGAATGAACAATTTGGCGGGCGCTTTTCTGGTGCGGGAACCGGAGCGCGTATCCGGTAAGATAATTACTATTATTGACGATGTATTTACTACCGGCACTACTGTTTCCCATTTATCACAGGAATTGCGACAGGTTGGCGCAAGCGGGATTATGGTCCTTACTTTTGCTGTTGCCCGGCAAACCAAGCGGATGTGACATTGCCTTTGACTGTTTATCTAATAATATGACAAAATATAACTTAAATTTTAACTTACCCACAGCCATAAATCCTTTAAACAGTAGTTATTAACAGACTTATGCACATTATCCACAGTTTGTCATCTTTCATACAGCGTTCAACAAGGGGTTTTTCGACATTAATAGTTCATTTAACGCGTGACCGGTAACACGCCGTGTTACTGGTCACACGTTACTGCTTTCGCACCATCCGGCCCAAAGTTATTAACCGTGCGCTCATACTCTTCGAGAAATCGCTTACGGTTAATAACTTTAC
>WQUS01000109.1 GCA_009781965.1 Bacillota bacterium
GGCGTTTGTCCAGCGCTTGCACTTGTAACTCCAGTGCCTCTTGGAAACGGCCTAGGTCGTCATAGGTAATGGCCAGATTGTGCATCGCGCCTAGGGTGTCCGGGTGGTCTTCCCCCAGCATTGTCCGGCGTTTGTCCAACAGTTGCATTTGTAAGTCCAGCGCCTCTTGGAAACGGCCCAGATTTTCATAGGTACTGGCCAGATTGTTTATCGCGGTTAGTTGGGTTAATATGGCTTCTAAGTCAGCTTCCCGGGGGATATAGCCTGGTACCGGCTGTGCCGGGGGACTGGTGATAGGTGGGGACGGGGTGGCGGGATTAAAACCGGTGCCTTGACCGGTTACAATGTCCAGTATTTTATTGTTTGTGGTGCCAATTACGTCCATTTTGGCGTCCATTTGATTGGCTGTGGCACCAATTACGTCTATCTTGGAGTCCATTTGAGCTGTTATGGCATAAGTTTGAAGTAGCAATACAAACATTTGTTCTGTATTCAAATTGTGCAAATAATCATTTAAGGCTTGTCTTTGAGCAATTTCTTGCTTAATGTACTCTAAATATTTAGCGGCTAGTGCGGTTATTTGGCCGTCGCGATTAACCTTTAAAAATTTCGCTAAGGCCGTTGACATACATTTTCCGGCAGATTCGGGATCTGGTAAAGCACGGCTATTGTCGCCAGTTAATTGGTTAAGCAACGCCTGAAACTCTGTTTGCAGGCATTGCCAAAACTGTTTGTTATTATCCGTAACGCTCATTTGGCCCGGATAAACATAGGCTACGTCTTGTGCAAATTTCTGCCAGGCTTTCTCCAGAGCCTCTTGATAGTGTTGTTGGATATCCTTGGACATTTGCAATCGTGAGCTTATTTGATTAGTGCCCAGATTAATTAAAGCGGTTGTTACCAAACCAACCAAGGGGTTACTTAGGATAGTCATGCCCAGTTGTATAAGGTTATCCATGGTCACTCCACATCTTTGCCGGATAATGGGTTGATGCCGGCAAACGGCATATTCATCAGCATAGTGACAATATAGCACATAAAAGCAATTATTTCCACTGTAACCCAGACGCTGTGTATATAGAAGCTTATGCCTTCTCGTTGCGGACGGCGGAAATTTCTGCGTTAATATCGTCAAGGTTCATACCGTCCAAACCGGTGCGTTTAGCCTGAGCACGCATGTTTCTGATGGCGCGGCGAGCCTGTACCGTACGTATGTCGTCGAGTACCTCCTCGAAATGGTTCTCGTCTACCTCTATTATCAGAGCAGCAGGTTTGCCGTTTGATGTAAGCACAATTCTGCCGCTGTCCGACAGCATCTCTTTAAGCTGGCCGGTGGATGCGCGGAACTCACGGATGGATAAGAACTTCAAATTTGACACCTCCGATTCATGGCTGACAACACCCTAAATCATTTACTTCAACAGCCAGTCAAGCACGTTTAGCTGCTTGATTGATACCGTTATGGGAAGTGAGGGGTGTATTCTCCATTATCAACGTATTCCTTAAAGGACAGCGGCAGCATTTTGATTTCAACATAGCGGCCGGAAAGCAGAGTCGCCAATTCACCGCTGAGGAGGTAAGCGTTCGAACTGGTGATATTAACATCACAATTCTTTTTTTGCAGTCATCATAGCAAAAGGTGCTTGGGAAGTAAAGTTTTTGCATTACTGATGCAAAAAAACAATATTTACGATCCTAAAACTGCTTAGCGAGCGGTAAACGGAAATAATAATTTACTTGCTGTTTCTTAACTGGTTACCAATCAGACAGGGCTGAATATAAAGTTTTAGATTTTTTGTTATAGTGATTTTGATTGTGTTTGTATTTACAAACCTGATTTGGGTAAGTATAATAAAAATACTTTAAAAAACATAATTTAAAAACAAAGTATCTGTAATTTGGTGATAAACAATGACTGATAAAAAGCGAGAGCTTGCCCGGCTGCTGTTCAAACAATATGGTCCGATCTTGAAAGCTGGTTTTCTGCGGGGACATGGTTTTCACAGCCGTGCCATTGCGGAGCTTGTTGAACAAGAATTTGTGCAAAAACTAAAAACCGGCTATTACATCTGGAACGCGGCCGTGGCAGGCATTTCTGACCTGGAGGTTGCCGCCACGCTCGTCCCGTTTGGGATTGTATGCTTGCAATCCGCCGCAGTTTTTCATGAACTGACTATGTTGAATCCTCTCGCCGTGACCATCGCTATTCCAGCGAACCGCACTCGTGTCTCTGTGCCGCAGTATCCACCTGTGGAACTGGTGTCCTGTGCCATACCTACCTTCGAGCTTGGGCTGTCGGAATATGACGCCGGCTCATCGCGGATTCGCGTTTACAACAGGGAACGCACTGTGGCGGACTTCTTCCGCAAACGACGGCAGCTTGGGGATGATCTCGCCTTGGAAGTTTTGCAAACCTATATGCGCGGGCCGCGAAACTTACAAAAGCTCTTTGACTATGCGGGTGCGCTACGGATTAAGAGTGTAATTAAACCCTATGTGGAGGCGCTTATATGACGAACCTAATAAAGAATCCCGTTTAATACCTGTTCTACCAGTGTTAGCGCGCCTCTGACGCCGAGGTGCGTTTTGGGGATGACATCGATATAGCCGAGCGTGGGCAGGCAGGTCTCAATCCCCGTAAATTGGTGCTGCCGGAGCTTCAGCCCCGCGATAGTGCCGCCGCTGCCGAACACCAGCTCCGCGTTTGTTTGCATCATATCCCGCTCCAACGATTCTAAAGCGCCGAACTCCGCGCACAACGCCGTGAGCCTGTCCCGGAAGCAGTCGCTGCCGGGATTTTGCACGCTTACACAGTCCGGGATCATGCCCAGGTAGCGCACGAGAAAAGACAGGTAAGCGTATAGCTCGGAGTAGGTCCCTTCAACGGCGAAGGGCACGCCCTTCGGTAGCCCGGTCAGTGCGTTCACGCGGGAGATAAACGGGTAGGCTCTGGCCCGGGCGCGGCCGCAATCAGTGCGGCAAGCCGCGTCGTCAACGGCTAGCTGGCCGCACAGGTCATGAATGAAGGTTTCTGTGGCGGCAAAGCCGATTGGCGGCCCGGCGCAGACATAGTAAGTCGTACCGAACCGTTCTTGCAAATAGCGCGCCGTTTTGAGGCCGTATTCGGGGTGAATGACTATGTTCAGGGCCGCCTGCGGCAGGCGGCGGATGCTTTGCAAATCGCAATCGGCGCCCAGAACGCAATTGACGCTAATCCCGCCCAGAGCCAAAAGCCGCTTCAGTTCCCGGATATCGCCCAGGTAATTCCGGTGATAGATGGACAGGCCGAGCATATTGACCGTACGCGGCGCAATGGGGCCGGAAGGCTCCAGCGGGAGCTGGCGCAAGAGTGCGTTGACGCCTGTCTCATATCCGGTGCAGATATCGCTGGAGAATCCCGGCGTTTCGACGACAATGACCGGCTTGTCGGTAATGGCGCCGGCAGCGATGCCGCGCAGATCATCGCCAATGAGGGCCGCGCCGGGGGAGTTGACGATGCACAGCAGATCGAAGCTGACATTGGCGCGCAGAAAATTGAGGGCCTCGGTGAGCTTGTCCCTGGCGCCGTAGATGTAATCGCTGCTGTCAAGGTAAGTGCAGGGTACGCGCGGCTGACGGAAAAACCACTGCTCGGGATAGATCGGTGGATCAAATGCAGGCCTGCGGATGGCCTGAGTGTCCGATATGGCGGCGTGGTAAAACTTGCAGCCGGTGGGCCCGTTCAGCAGCAGGACGGAGCGGGATACGCCCTCAAGGGCGAAGATGACGCCGGAAAAGCTGTCAGGCGTAATATTGGTTAAGTAGTCGCTCATCCTGCTGCCACTCTCCCTTCTGATTGAGCTTGAAGAGCCTGGCCCAGCGACTGGCCAGCTCAAGGCCGGCAAAGAACCCGACATCGGGGCTGATCGGGATCGTGTCTACCAGCGCGACCAGCTCCGTGGCGAAGGATTCGTAATGGGTGAGCAAAATATCCGGCTTATACCGCGCGATGTCATCCAGGCGGTTTTGCCGGTCATAGTTTTCCTCCACGGGCAGCGGAACGGTCAGCCGCGTGCGGAAACCCTCGTCTTGCGAAAAATTCAGCAGGCCGATTTTGACGATCTCCATGCCGATGTCAAGGGCTGTTTGCAAAATATAGTCAAGCTCGTAGTTAAAAGTGATCACCATCAGTTTTTTGCCTGCCAGGGCCGGGCGCAAGGCCTGAATTTCGCGGTTATAACGGGCCCGGTTGGCCGCGATGATTTCCTCGGCGACCTGGGGACAGCGGAAGAATGCGGCGATGCCGCGCAGCCACGCTTCCGTTTCGGCAAAGCCTACGGGGAAGGCCAGGTCAAAGAATTGGCAGCCGTATGCGCGGACGAAAAAATCTTCCAGCAGCTTACCGGTGTAGTCCCTGTAGGCCACCAGATTCAGCTCGGCGGAACAAAAATTTGCCAGCGCCTCATAATCAGCAGCGCACAGAAAACGGCAATTCACGCGCACGCCGCAGCGGCTTAAGAATGATTCGATCAGGCTGAAATTAGCCTCTGTGTTTTTAGCGGCGGTTTTCTCAAACACAATATTGACCGTATTGGGGATGACGGGCACGTTTGGCTTGATAATCTGCCGGGCCAGCGAGGTATAGCACATCAGCATCCCTTGCAAATAATCGCCGGCCATGTTGCCGTCGGCTTTGATTGTGACCACCGGCATGGCCGGCGCCGCCAATTCCCGGGCGCGATCGATGTCGTCGCCGATGATTCCGGCGGGGCACGCGCTCACGACAATGATCGCGTGGGGGGAGCGGGCTTTCAACTCATGGATCTTGTCCGTGAGCTTCTCCATGCCGCCGAATACCACCTCGGCTTCCCCCATTTCTGTGCAGGCAAGGTTTGGCGATAAGGAGCCGGGCAGCAGCGCGCCCCGCTCAAACAGCCCGCGGCGGCCCATCGAACTGATTGTCTGATAAGAAATATACAGGCAGCTTTTGGGCGAATGGGCCAGGATCACGGCGTCGCGGATCTGCACCGCCACCGACATGGCGCCGTTGAAGGCGCAGCCGTGCAGCGGCTCGCTGCGGATGAGGTTTTTGGAAAGGTATTGGTTGCCGGAAGTGGCGGAAGTATAGGAAGCATCGGAAGTATCATCTGTTGACCCGGAAACTGTTGGCCCGGAAGCCGCAGGGTATCCCGGCGCCGGCGCCGGTTGTTGTTCTTGCGGCGAGAGCGGGTGGCAAGGTTCGGCAGACATGATCATTAACGCGGTTTCAGGTTGTTGCTCTTGCAGCGCGGGCGGCTGGCAAGCGTGATCCCTGGGGGCGCCGAGAAGAGTGCTCTCAAGTTGAGCCGATGTTGTTTGATACGGCGCTGGTAGATGACTGGCTGCGCCGAGAACGGTGCTCTCAAGCTCCCCGTCGCTGAGCGGTTGCGCCCGGTGCAGCGGGAGGCCGGCAATCAGGCTTTGGGCAAGGGCGTTAAAGATCCCGCAAATCTTAGGATCAGACTGGTGTTCCATAATGGTCATGCCAGCGCGTTCGGCGCGGGTGAAGGCATCACTGCGCGGTATCGCGGCGCGGACCGGCAACCCGACGGCCTCGGCGAAGCGCGTGACCCGTCCGTTCTCATCCTCAATGCCGCGCTGATTATAGATGATGCCGGCGACGCGGCTCTCCTCACCGTCATAATTGCGCACGCCGCGCAGAATATTGTTCGCGGCATACAGCGCCATAAATTCTCCCGAGGTGACGATGAATATGGTGTCCGCGTACTCTTTGCGGATGGGCACCGCGAAGCCGCCGCAGACCACATCGCCCAGCACGTCGTAAAGCACGTAATCATAGCCGTCCTTGAGCCGGAACTGCTTCAGCAGCTCGAAGGTGCTGATGATTCCGCGCCCGGCGCAGCCTACGCCCGGCGTCGGCCCGCCAGCCTCCACACAGCCCACGCCGCCGAAGCCCCGGATGAAGATGTCCTCCAGCCGGTAGTCAGTCGGGTTGGTCACCCGCATATAATCGAGGGCGGTAGTTTGCTTGACGCCGCGCGTCAACAAGCGCGTCGAATCGTGTTTCGGGTCGCAGCCGATTTGCAGCACCCGCTGGGAACAGAGCGCCAGAGCGGCGGAGAGGTTCGCGCTGATGGTTGATTTGCCGATCCCGCCCTTACCGTAAACCGCAATTTCACGCATCGGATCATCCTTCTTCACGCAGCCTGGAAAATATTTTCTATTTCGTTGAGTATATGCTATCATAAGCGAAGAAGGACCGCAATGGTCCGTTAGTTTAATATAGGCGATTGCGAAAGTTTCAGTTAAAAGGGCGAGTTACAATAAATGTCAGGAAATCGACCACCTTCCCGACCGATGACAACGCTTCCGCCCAGCTGCTAAT
>WQUS01000110.1 GCA_009781965.1 Bacillota bacterium
GGCGTCCGGCAGCACATAAGTGCCGATATCCCGGCCTTCCATTACCACACCGCCTTGGGAGGCCATTTCCCTTTGCAGATCGGACAGCTTGCGCCGCACGCCGGGAAACCGGGAAACAAGGGAAACATTTTTTGAAACCAGCGGTGTTCTGATTGCTTCCGTTACGTCCAGACCGTTCAAAAACAGCCTGGTATCGCCGTTAGCGTCTGTTCTAAAGGTAATCTTCGCGTCCTCGGCGATACTGGTAATGAGCGATTCGTTAACCGGATCTATTTTATTCATTAAAGCTTTTAAGGTTACCGCTCGATACATGGCGCCGGTATCAACATAGAGATAGCCCAGCTTTTTTGCCAATAACCTGGCCGTAGTGCTTTTACCCGCACCGGCCGGGCCGTCGATGGCAATATTAGGTAGAGGCTTCATGATGGTTTAAGCTCCATGAGTTAACGAATATCTTAAATTTTTCGACATGTGGGGTAAATATCCTCTTTTATATAAAAGATATTATTTCTTAGTTATGCTATTTAATGTATCAAAGAAACCGGGATAGGAGATATCAACACATTCCGCGCCCTTGACGGTGGTTGTTCCTTGGGCCGACAGCCCCGCCACAGCGGCGGCCATGGCTATGCGGTGGTCGCCGTAACTCTCGCAGGAGGTCCCTTGCAGCTGCCTGCCGCCTTGGATAATAAATCCGTCCGGCCTTTCAGTGATGTCGGCGCCCAGACCGGTCAGCAAACGCACTACCGCGGTGATCCGGTCCGATTCTTTATGGCGCAGTTCCGCGGCGTCCCGGACCACTGTCCGGCCCTCGGCCAATGCTGCTACCACTGCCAGCACCGGGAGTTCGTCAATTAGTTTGGGGATAATCTCTCCGCCGATCTCCGTACCGCTAAGCCGGCTGCCGCGCACTTTTAAATCGGCTACCGGCTCGCCGCTAATCTCTCTTTGATTATGGAGCGTGATATTGGCGCCCATGTTCCTGAGCACATCCAGGGCCCCTGTCCTGGTAGGGTTAACGCCAACGTTTAACAGTTCCAGTTCCGCTTCGGGGGCCGTAATCCCGGCGGCGATGAAAAACATGGCCGAGGAAATATCGCCGGGAACAGTGATCGTCTTGCCCGTCAGGTTCGGTTTGCCCCAGATGGAAACCCGCGGTCCGTCAACTTCCACCCGGGCACCGAAATATTTAAGCATCCGTTCGGTATGGTCCCGGGAGCAGGCCGGTTCAATGACCGTGGTCATGCCTGAGGCAAACAAACCGGCCAGCAAGACCGCCGATTTAACCTGGGCGCTGGCCACCGGGGTGCGGTATTCCATGGCCCGGAGCCCGCCGCCGCGGATGGCCAGAGGGGCCAGGGAATTCCCGGCCCGGGCGCTAACATGCGCCCCCATGGCGGTTAACGGGGTAATAATCCGGCCCATTGGCCGCCGGCGCAGTGAATCGTCTCCGGTAAGCACGGAAAAGAAATTACAGCCGGACAGCAGTCCGGCCATTAGGCGCATGGTGGTGCCTGAATTGCCGGCGTCCAGGATATTCTCCGGTTCCGCCAGCTTGTCCATGCCGCCGCTGCGCACGAGCACTGTTTGTTCCGCGACGGTTACCTGGACGCCCAAGGCGCGGAGCACCTTAATGGTTGACAGGCAGTCCTCGCCAAACAAAAAATTTTCAATTTTTGTGTCGCCGGCGGCGACGGCGCCCAGCATCACCGCGCGGTGTGAGATGGACTTGTCGCTGGGAATCCGCACCTGTCCGCCCAGTGACTTGGTTGGTAGAATAGCTGCGTTCAAATGTACACACTCCTACAGATTATGCTTTGGGCCAGCATTTGATCTTTTTGGTCCGGAGTAATTCACAGGCCTTCTCTTGCTCATCCGGGGAAGCAAAACCCACTCTAATGGTCCCGCCGTAGCCTTCCCGGGCGCGCAGGATCTCAATTTCCACAATGTTAATCCCGGCGTCGCCCAAAAGACGCGCCAGCATGGCAATGGCGCCGGGGCGGTCAGCCACGGTTACCACCACTTCGTAAACATTGGGCAGGTATCCCTTGGGTTTGCTGGGCAATTCCCGGCGCACCAAACCGGCTTCGTTTAAAGTTTGAAAAATCTGCTCACTGTTGCCGGCCCGGATGGCTTCTTCCAGCTTGGCTACGGCGGTTCGGAAAGAGGACAGGGCTTCCAGCAGGCAATCCCGGTTGGCGATAAAAATGTCCCGCCACATTTCCGGGCTGCCGGCGGCAATCCGGGTAGTGTCCCGAAAACCGCCGGCGGCCAGAGCCAGAGCCCTGTTCCCCACCGGCATATCGATGACCGCGTTCACCAGGGTCGTGGCTACAAAATGCGGCAAGTGACTGATGGCGGCCATGATTAGTTCGTGTTCGTCAGGCGGTATTTCCATCATCAGGGCGCCAATGCCTTCCACCATTTGACAGACCAGGTTTTTAGCCGCCTGGTTTGTAGCGCCGGTCGGGGTTAACAGGTAAAAAGCGTTTTCAAACAAATAAGGATCTGCTCCGGCAAAACCGAAGGTTTCTCCGCCGGTCATGGGGTGACCGCCGATAAAGTGGATATCCGGTCTCAATATTTCATGGGCAGCGCTGACAATACTCTTTTTGGTGCTGCCTACATCGGTGACCACGGCGCCCGGTTTCAGCCAAAGGTTAATTTCCCGCAGTAAACCGGGGATGGTACCTACCGGCACGGCTAAGATGACCAAATCGGCGCCGGTTACGGCTTCCTGTAAACCGGCCGCCTGATGAACAGCTTCCGCAGCTAACGCTAATCGCAGGTTTTCCGGATTTGTTTCTACCCCGCAAATATGTTGGGCCAGATGGCGTTCTTTGAGTGCCAGAGCCAGAGAACCGCCAATCAGACCCAAACCGATGATAGCGCATCGTTCGATCATTTATTAGCCGCCCATTTGCCGGTTCATTACTCCGGCGATTGCCTTTAAGTTTTGCATCAGTTTAAAGAAATTATCCGGCGTCAGCGATTGTGGCCCGTCGCAAAGGGCTTCTTCAGGATGGGGGTGCACCTCAATGAGCAACCCGTCGGCGCCGGCGGCAACGGCCGCTCTGGCCATGGGCTCCACAAACCGCCATTTGCCGATGGCGTGGCTGGGGTCTACAATCACGGGCAGGTGGCTAAGATACTTAACCACTGGCACCGCGGTGAGATCCAGGGTATTGCGGGTATAGTTTTCAAAAGTTCTGACGCCCCGTTCGCAAAGCACCACATCCCGGTTGCCCTCGGCCAGAATATACTCGGCCGCCAGGAGCCACTCTTCAATAGTGTTGGAAGGGCCGCGTTTTAATAGAATTGGTTTGCCGGCCTTGGCTACTTCCCGCAGTAAAAAGAAATTTTGCATGTTGCGGGCGCCGATTTGCAGCATGTCGGCGTATTCGGCCACCAGATCCAGGGTCTTGGTGTCCATCACTTCGGTGACCACGCGCAGACCGGTTTTCTCTCTGGCCTCGGCCAGCAGTTTCAGACCTTCTTCCTCTAAGCCCTGGAAGGAGTAAGGCGAGGTGCGCGGCTTGAAAGCGCCGCCCCGAAGCATGGTAGCGCCGGCCCGGCGGACTATTTCCGCTGATTCCAACAGCTGTTCCCTGCTTTCCACCGCACAGGGACCGGCCATAATCTGTATGCTGTCGCCGCCTATTTCCACGTCGCCCACCTTGACCACGGTGGGGTTATCCATATAAGCCCGGCTGACAAGTTTGTAAGGCTGTAAAATGGGGACCACCTTCTCCACGCCGGCCATGGCTTCCAAAGACAAGTCATTTAGCCGGGTCTTATCGCCGATAGCGCCGATAATAGTTCTTTCCACGCCCTGGGAAACGTGGAGCTGAAATCCGGCGTTTTCCAGTTTTGTTAAGACGCGCTTAATTTCTGTTTCTGTGGCTTTATCTGCCATCACAACAATCATATTATATCTACCTCCGCTTGGTAAATAGTTTTATGTTATTTATTGCATAAAAAAAGTATTAAATGAAAAAAATAGCTGAAAAAACAAAAAGCTCCCCCCGGGAGTGCCTTTATGTAATCATGGTCCAACGCCCCCTGCCATCCTACCGTCCTGTTATTTTACCTGCTATTACGACATCATTAGCAACCATTCTACCGTATGGACATGATAACACCTTTTAATGCCCGGCGCAATAATTCTTTCAGGAAGAAACAGCCCGGTGACCCATGCCAATGGCCACTTCGTCTAGATGCAGCAGCCCCACGCCAAAAAATACGGCTACGCTGATATGATCCTGATACCTAGCAATACCTATCTTGCCGCCTACGTTAAGGCCCAGGGCCTTGTACATAATCTGGGTCAGCGCTTCTCTGGTGGCGCCGGCTACCGCGCCTTCATCGGCGTGGATTTCGCGGATTACCCCTTCCCTTTTGGCCGCCACCACGGCCCGTTCGGTAATTTTGTTTACCGAAGCGATAAAATCGCCGCCGTGATCCACTGCCGCGGTCTTAATCCCTGCTTTTAAAAAACGGGCCTCTAATTCTTTTTCCTGTTCCCGGCTTTCAGTAATGGCCATTTTTATGGCTGCCCGGGCTACATCCCTGCTGCCTAAGGACATCAAACAGATACCTCCTCATGCTTATCTGTGACCAGGCGAATTATCTGCCGGAGCCGGCATGTTTTAGCGATTTAGCGATTTTGTGTTTAAGCGTTTTTACAGTGAAGTATATTTTTTTTCCAAACGATTGCTGTAACTTCTAAATTCTTCGTGTATTTTAAACAATAAACGCTCCATATCAAACTTGGTCAAGTATTGCTGTCCCGGTTTTATGACTTCAATTTTTCTGAATTCTTCCCGCATAATAAAACGCAGCAAATCCGTGATGCTCCCCGCTGTTAGGGTCAGGGTTATCGGCGCGAAAGCAACCTCATTGTTGTTGAAGTCGTCCCACACGGTATACACTTCCGTGCTCATTTCAATATCTTCAATTTTTACGCCTTGCAGAGGAACGTTTCTGAATAATGCGATCTGCTGTTCGCGGATCTCTTCCGCCACCTTGTCCACCGATTTGCCGCCGAAAAAAAAGCGTTTTGGTTTGGCTTGACCTTTAAAATCCAACCGTATTTTGACTGTCATTTCACTGCTGTTGTTGTTCTCTTCTGGCATTGCGGCGCACCTCCGATGCGGAGTATGTTGACGTTTGTTTTTAATTTCTAGCGGCAGGATATAATATCCTGCCAGTGACGAGCCTTAGCTTATATTTTAGCTATTTTTTTCAGCCGCGCAATTTCGTCTGGTTTTAAACGGCGGAACTCGCCCGGCTGCATCCGGCCCAGGCGCAATGGCCCGACATTCTCCCGAAGCAAGTGCCGCACCGGATGACCGATCTGTTCGCACATCCGCCGCACCTGCCGGTTGCGTCCTTCGTGAATGGTAATTTGCAAAATTCCCGAGCCTTTATTGACTCCTACCAGCGTTACCTTGGCCGGAGCAGTGGGTCCGTCTGCCAGTTCAATTCCTTGGGCCAGCGCTTTAAGCTTGTCCGGTTCCGGAATACCGGATACCCAGACACGGTATGTTTTGGGCACCGCA
This sequence comes from Bacillota bacterium, assembly GCA_009781965.1. Classification (GTDB taxonomy): domain Bacteria; phylum Bacillota; class Desulfotomaculia; order Desulfotomaculales; family Desulfallaceae; genus BRH-c8a. Next base: position 5,562 of record WQUS01000110.1, read on the forward strand.
TGGCTGGGGTGGGTCAAGGCGTGGGTTAACCGGCCGTCGTTGGTCAGTAAAAGCAGGCCTTCGGAGTCGTAATCCAACCGTCCCACCGGGTAAACCCGCTGTTTAACCCCGTGCAAAAGGTCGGTTACCTTCCGGCGGCCTTCCGGGTCGCTAACTGTGCAGACACAGTTTACCGGTTTGTAAAGTAAAATATAGACTAATTCCTCCGGTTTTTGCAGCAGTTTGCCCTTGACCTCGACCCGGTCGGACAGGGGATCAATTTTTAAGCCCGGCATGTTGACAGTCTCACCGTTCACTTTCACCAATCCCTTGGCGATCAGCTCTTCGCTTTGCCGGCGCGAAGCCACGCCGGCCCGGGCCATATACTTGTGTAACCGTTCCATAGTATCACCTGCAAAGATTTTACCACTAATTTTGGTAAAATAGACACTAAAATATTTTGTGGCAGATGTAAATGGAGGCGATGAGGGTTGTGCAGTCGGCAACGAGGCCGGAAAAGATGGAGTAGCGGTAGCGGCTGATGCCAACCGAACCAAAATAGAGGGTCAAGACGTAGAAAGTGGTGTCTGAGCTGCCCTGCATAGTGGAAACCAGCCGGCCGACAAAGCTGTCCGGGCCGTTATTTTTTACTATGTCCGTGGCGATGCCCAAGGCGGCGCCGCCGGACAGGGGCCGCATAATGGCGTGGGGCAAGACTTCAGCCGGCATGCCGATGGCGCTTAGCAGGGGGCTAAGTATTTGCACCAGATAGTCCAAGGCGCCGGAAGCCCTGAACACGTTGAT
>WQUS01000111.1 GCA_009781965.1 Bacillota bacterium
CGGTGATTTTACAAGACGGTCTGGTTCTGGCTGCGGCTAAAGTGCCGAGCGGCTTCGACCAGCAAAAAGCCGCCGCCGAGTCTTTCACTCAAGCCCTTCGCAAGGCCGCTCTGCAAAAAACAGCTGTCAGTTATATTGTCGCCACCGGGGCTGGCAAAACCGAGGTTCCTTTCGCCGACAGCGTTCTTACTGATGTGAGCGCCGCCGCCAAGGGCGCTAAATGCAGTTGCCCTACTGCCAGGACTGTGGTGGATGTGGGCGCCGAAAATGTCCGGGTAGCCAAAATTGATCAATATGGCCGGGTGCTTGATTTTGCCGTTAACGATCAATGCGCGGCCCTGACCGGATCCTTTGTGGAGGTCATGAGCCGGGCGCTGGAGGTCACCGTGGAAGAAATGGGCGTTCTGGCCCTGCAATCCACTAAAATAGTGCCCATGAACGCCCAATGCGCTGTTTTTGCCGAGTCCGAAGTAGTTTCATTAATTCACGCCAATACCACGATAGCGGATATCGCCAGGGCCGTTCTGGACGCTATGGCCGGCCGGGTTATTTCATTGGTCCGGCGGATTGGCGCCGAAGCAGACCTGGTCCTCACCGGCGGCATGGCCAACAGTCCGGGGTTTGTCAAATCCATGGCCGAGGGCCTGGCCATGCAGGTGGTGCTGCCCGAAGCAGCCGATTTCATAGGCGCGCTGGGCGCCGCCGCCATCGCCGCGGCAAAAGCGGCGCGGTAGACAACGCCATATCAATGGTTACTGTTCACACGTTACTGTTTTCGTTTTGGCTTGACGGTTGCATTAAACAAGTGGGGAGAAGGAAATGGCTGAGCAAAATGAGCAAAATAAAGAATTTTGGCGCTGGAAGGAATATAGCTGGCATGACCAGGCTATAGACTGGCAAAAAGCTTCTGTCATAACCTGCGGCGTCGATGTGGGCTCGGTCAGCTCCCAATGTGTGATTATGTGCGACGGCAAGCTTTATTCCTTGGCCAGTATGCGCACCGGCGCCAACAGTTTAAACAGCGCCTTAAAAACTTTGGACCAGGCCTTGGCCGGCACCGGCATGACCAAAGACAACATCGATTTTACCGTGGGCACCGGCTATGGCCGGGTGAATATACCCTTTGCCGATAAGGCCATTACCGAAATTTCCTGTAACGCCCGGGGCGCTCTTTTCATGTACGGCCCCACCGTCCGGACCATCCTGGATATGGGCGGTCAGGACTGCAAGGTTATCAATGTTGATGAAAACGGCAAGGTGCTGTCCTTCGTCATGAACGACAAATGCGCGGCCGGCACCGGCCGCGGTTTGGAAGCCTTTGCCGAGCTGCTGGAGATTCCCATTCAGGAACTGGGGGCAAGATCACTGGTGGCTGAGGAGCCGGAGCCCCTTAACAACACCTGCGTCGTGTTTGCCAAATCAGAGGCCATCCGCTTGCTCAGGTCCGGCTGGTCTAAAGAAAAAGTCCTGGCCGCCTATTGCGCCGCCATGGCGCAGCGGATAATCGCGCTGCTTAAGCGGGGCGGTATTCATCAAGACTTCGTGATCACCGGCGGCATCGCCAAAAACATTGGCATCGTCAGCCGTCTGAAAAAGGGGCTTGGCTTAACCGCTTTAAAAACCGCTTATGATACTCAGCTGGCCGGCGCCATCGGCGCGGCCCTGTTTGCTTTATCACTGGCCTCCGGCCCATTGAATGAACAGAGACAATCCAAACTCTATTAAGTATGCAAATATCCTACATTGATTTGGGCTATACTTTTGTTAATGCATCCATTTTGTTAACGCACAAATTTAAAGGGACAAATCCCTTTCATATTAAAACCACTCGCGGCGGTTATTGGTAACCTAAAAAGGTTAATCCACGTTTCACCCTTATGTAACCTAATTTCCATGCTTTTAAGCTATTTTTTTCTCGGGTGGGCTGTTTTATTATTTAACTTAATGTAAGAATCTTTAAGACTCTGGCTTGACACTCAATTCAGGCAACCGAACCGGTTTCCATAAGCGGAACGGTTAAAAATAACCTTTGTCAGAGGTGATTATTAGTGAGGCTGCAAGGAAAAGTAGCCATAGTTACAGGCGCCCGTAAGGGCATCGGCGAGTCGGTATCAGTGGCTCTGGCCAAAGAAGGCGCGGCGGTGGTAATGATCAGCCGCAGCATCAGCCCAGACGACTCGGTGGTGGAAAAAGTCAAAGCACTCGGCGGCCGGTATTTAACCATGAATGTGGACGTCAGCGATTATCAGCAAGTGCAGAAAATGGTTGATGAAACAGTCGCCGCGTTCGGCAGGGTGGACATTCTTTTCAATAACGCGGGGATCACCAAACCGGCCATGTTATGGAAAATGACTCCGGAACAATGGGAAGAGGTAATCAAAATCAACCTCACCGGTCCGTTTTACTGCATTAAAGCGGTGGCCGGTCCCATGATGGAGCAAAAGTCCGGTTCAATCATTAACGTTACGTCATCCGCGGGACTGGTGGGCACCATCGGCCAGGTAAACTACACCGCCGCCAAAGGCGGTATCCATGCTTTAAGCATGTCCGCCGCCAAAGAATTGGCCCGCTCCGGAATCAGGGTTAATACCATCGCCCCCATGGCCGAAACAGAAATGACGAAAAAAATCTCCACGGATCCAAAGTTAGCGCCCAAATACCTGGAACGCATCCCCCTGGGCCGGTTTGCCAGCCCGGACGAAATTGCCCCGATGGTAGTTTTTCTTGGTTCGGACGAGTCATCATACATAACCGGCCAGACCATTTGTATTGATGGCGGCATGGTTATGATGTAATAACGGAAATGTGATTAATTTCCGAGGAGGTACAGTTAATGCCAAAGGATGTAGCAATAATAGGCGTAGGCCAAAGCACCTTCTACAGAGGGTACCAAGGCTCCATCAAGGAGTTGGCGTTTGAAGCTTTCAGAGAAGCCATGCAGGATGCCGGTATAGGCGCCGCTGATATCGGCGCTTCGATCGTGTGCTCCGCACCTGAGTATGACAGTCAGCGCAGTCCGTCGGGGATTATCGCCGAATACCTCGGCTTAAACCCCCAACCAACCTTTGCCATCGAGTCGGTATGCTCGGCCAGCACCTCTGGTTTGAGAGCCGCCTATGCACTGGTCAAATCAGGCTTGCACGATGTTGTGCTGGTCTTAGGTTTTCAAAAAATGTCGGAAATTTCTTCGGCCGATTCCCAGGAACGGATGGGCCGGGGCGCCGACATTATGTGGGAATCACCCTTCGGCACCATGATGCCCGCTTGTTACGCCATGCACGCCAGCGCCCATTTTGCCAAATATGGCAGCACGGAAAAAGACCTGGCGATGATCAGGGTTAAATCAACCAAGTACGGCGCGATCAATGAAAAGGCTGTCTATCGTAAAGAGCTTACCTTAGAGGACGCTTTGGCCGCACCGGTAGTAACCAGCCCGCTTAAGAAATTTGACTGCTGCGCCAATGCCGACGGCGCTTCCTGCGTAATTGTCGCCAGCAAGGATAAAGCCAAGGAAATTAGCAAAAAACCGGTCTGGTTCATGGGACTGGGCGCAGCCACCGCTTCCATGACTCTTACCGGACGGGACAACCTCTACGCGATCGCGTGCGCCAAGAAAGCCGCTCAAGAGGCCTACGCCATGGCGGGGATAAGCCCGCAGGACATCGATGTGGCGGAAGTGCACGACTGTTTCACCATCGCCGAATTGCTGGCTTATGAAGCCTTGGGCTTTGCCGAGCCTGGCAAGGGCGTGGAATTGATCCGCGACGGCCAAACTTATATCGGCGGCAAAATACCGGTTAACGTAGACGGCGGCCTGCTGTCCAAAGGACACCCCATCGGCGCCACCGGCGGCTCACAGGTACGCACCATCGTGATGCAGCTGCGCGAAGAAGCGGGCGCCATGCAGGTGCCGGGAGCTGAAATCGGGTTGGTACACAATATCGGCGGAGTGGGTGTTTACGGCAACGTTATCATCCTAGGGAGGTAGTAGTAATGGGTTTTGAAAAATTCGGACGGAGAAGTTTTACTTCCCAAACCAAGGTTGCACCTTTTGTAGACTACCTTGAAAAAGGGGAACTAAGGGGTACGCGGTGCAAATCCTGCGGAAAACAATACTTTCCGCCCCGCGCTGATTGCGCGGCCTGCCTGAGCAACGAGATGGAATGGTACAAAATAGAAGGGCCGGGCACCTTAATCAGCTTTACCCGGGCCGGCTTCGCGCCCACCGGTTTTGAGGAGGATGTGCCTTATACTCTGGCCTTAGTTGATTTTAACGGCACCAAGGTTTTTGGCCGACTGGAAAAGGATATCCCGGAAGCAGAAGTAAGCGTGGGCATGCAGCTAAAAGTCACCCCGTGCACCCTGTCCAACGGTCAGCTTTCCTACGAGTTTGTAAAATAAAAATGTTTAAATAAAAAAATATATAGGAGGAAGATAGCATGGATCTTAATAAATGGCCACGCCAAACAGATGTTAAAAATCACGATTTATTTGGGAAAGAGCATTTCGGTACCGAGGCGCCCTGCGTAAAATACGAAAAGAGGCCGGTCCTCGATAAAGACGGTAACGCAGTTGCGGGCTTGTATTCCGCTTGGATTATTCTCAACAACCCCACCCAATACAACTCTTACACCACCGAAATGGTTAAAGGCGTTATTGCCGGCATGGCCAACGCTTCCTCGGACAGATCTGTGGTGGCGGTTGTGTTTACCGCCGAAGGGGATAAAGCGTTCTGTACCGGCGGCAATACCAAGGAGTATGCCGAATACTACAGCGGCAACCCCAGCGAATACATGGCTTACATGGACCTGTTCAACGGCATGGTGGACGGCATTCTGGACTGCAAAAAACCGGTTATCTGCCGGGTTAACGGTATGCGGGTAGCCGGCGGCCAGGAAATCGGCATGGCCTGCGATATCGCCATTTCTTCCGATTTGGCTGTATACGGACAAGCCGGACCCAGACACGGTTCCGCACCGGTAGGCGGCAGCACAGACTTCCTGCACTGGAACCTCACCATGGAGAACGCCATGTGGAACTGTGTCTCCTGTGAAGTTTGGAGTGCCTATAAAATGAAGCACCTGGGCTTAATTTCCAAAGCGGTGCCGGTACTGAAAGTCAACGGCAAATTTATCCGCAACCCGCTGGTTATTACCGACAGATTCCTCGAAGACGGTGAAATTGTATACGGTGAGAATGTCACCGGCGAAGCCGCGGCCAAAGCCAAGGAATTAATGAAGCAAGCGGAAGTGGACATGTCCCTGCTGGACGCCGAAGTGAATAAGATTATCTGGACCCTGACCAATCTGTTCACCAACTGCCTGCAAATGTCCATTGACATGATGAGACAGAAAAAGAAATCCTTCTGGGATATGAACAAACTGGCCTACCGTCATTGGCTGGGCACCAATATGAGCAGTGAAGCTTACCTGGGCTTTAACGCTTTCAATACCAAGAAGCTGACCGGTAAGGATACCATTGATTTCATCAAGTACCGTCAATTGCTGGCGGAAGGCAAACCATTCGACCAAGAGCTGATCGACGCCGTATTGCCGCCGCGTAAAGAATAATCAAGCGTCATCCGTTTGGCGCCATTTTAGATTAAATACTTAATGCAGCTTGGGTGGAGGGGCGTAATTTTTCAGCCTCTCCGCCTCTTATAATAGGCGGTTTAGCCCTTTTTCAAGTACTGTGTGAAGTATATGAACATAGGGGGGATAGTATGAATTATCAATTTATTAAGGTCAGCAATCAGGGCGGTCTGATTACCATCACCCTGAACAGCCCGCCGCTTAATGTTTTAACAATTCCCATGATGAAGGAATTGGCTGACGCGTTCCTGTGGGCCAAGGAGCAAACCGGCAGTCTGATCCTTTTAAACGCCGAAGGCAAAGCCTTCTCGGCAGGCGTTGACGTGGCCGACCACACCCCGGATAAAGTAGCCCAAATGAATGACGTCTTTGACAGCATCTTCCACGCCATGGACGCCAACGACAAGCCTATTATCGGAGCGGTAAACGGCGCTGCACTGGGCGGCGGCTATGAAGTGGTGCTTTATTGCGACATGGTAGTGGCTTCAGACAAGGCCAAATTCGGCCAGCCGGAAATTGCTGTCGGCGTGTTCCCGCCGGTAGCCTGCTGTCTGTTGCCCAAACTGCTCTCCTGGCCCCAAGCGATGGAAATTCTTTTAAGCGGGGAAGCTTTTAACGCCGCCAAAGCGGAAAAGCTGGGGCTGGTGAATACCGTTCTGCCCGCCGATTCTTTTGCCGAAGGGCTGAATCAATTCCTGCAAAAATTCCTAAAATTAAGCCCGGTTGTACTGGCGCTGACAAAAAA
>WQUS01000112.1 GCA_009781965.1 Bacillota bacterium
TCCTCAAAGTGAATACGGCACGCCAAACCGTTAACCGTAAGCGATTTCTCGGAGAGCATGAGCGCACGGTTAACGGTTTGGCGTGCCGCTCGATGCTGAACAGTAACGCTTCACTTTTAGCACCTGACGCCCGGTAGCTTCCCGGCCCAGCACCCGGCCGATAACGGCGGCCCGAACGCCTTGTTCCGCCAGTTCGTCGACCACCTTTGCCGCGCCGGACGCGGCAATAGACAACAACAGACCGCCGGAGGTCTGGGGATCAAACAGCAGCATTTGTTCTTCCGGCTTAAGCCCTTCGTCCAACTTAACCAGATCACCCAGGTACTCCCGGTTATTATAAGCCCCGGCCGGGATTAGCCCCAGCCTGGCCATTTCCATGGTTTCCGGCAGCAGCGGCAAAGAAGCGAAATCAATTTCCATGGCTACTCCGCTGGCTTCGGCCATTTCCAAAGCATGTCCCAAAAGCCCGAATCCGGTGATGTCGGTACAGGCTCCGGCGCCGTGCCGCAGCATGGCTTCGGAGGCCAGCCTGTTTAAGGCCGCCATAGTCCGGGCGGCCTCGTCCGCAGCCCTTGCGGATACCAACTGAGCCTTAACGCCGTTAATGATGATCCCGGTACCCAACGGTTTGGTCAACACTAACAGATCCCCGGCCATGGCCCCGGCATTGGCGGTTATTTGTTCCGGTCTGGCCAGCCCGGTTACCGACAGCCCGTACTTAGGCTCGGCATCGCGCACCGTATGGCCGCCGGCGATAATAGCGCCTGCTTCGCTGACTTTCTCGGCGCCGCCCCGGATGATTTCCTCCAGCACAGTGTGGGGCAGACAGTCGGGAAAGCAGACGATATTCAGCGCCAACAGCGGTTTCCCGCCCATGGCGTAAATGTCGCTCAAGGCGTTAGCCGCCGCGATTTGACCATATAAATAAGGGTCGTCAACCATCGGGGTAAAAAAGTCCACTGTCTGAATCAGCGCCTGACCGTCGTTCAACTGATAAACAGCGGCGTCATCGGAGGTATTTAAACCCACCAGCAGACGCGGATCATGGGAAACCGGTATATGCCGCAGTACCTGCGACAGGGCCTGGGGACCCATTTTTGAAGCTCACCCGGGCGTTTGGGTCAACCCGGTCAGTTTAATATTCTGTTCGGCGCCGGACATGGGCATCATCTACTCTCACTTTTCCTTAGCATGTCTCAAATATTCAATTTCTACATTTTTGTTTCCTTTATTAGCATGATACAAAAATTTTATGGGAATCCGGCCAGGAAAAAAAATTTTTATCCATATTACCGGATGAGGCAACATAAAGATGTACTTCAAGCGTAAAAATATGATAGAATCTGAATGAACGTATCCAAGCAGTTTCGCAAAGGAGGAAATTTTAATCATGGAGCAGCCCTTTGAAGTAATTGTATTTGGCCTCGACGCCCCGGCGCTTAGTGTCTCCGGCTGAGGACCGGTTCGTTCCGCCGGGTGCGGATCAGAAAAAACCATGAAGCAGGAGGCCGAAGAACTTGGCTCAACCCTGAAGAACGATTTTGGAGACGGCGTAAACATCAAATTTGTAGACGTATCCTCAGCCGAAGTCAACCAATATCCCGATATTACGCCGATCCTGGGCCGGGTAAGGTTGCCTTTAACGGTAATTAACAATGAACCGCGTTTTCACGGCGGCCTGTCGGCTGAAGTAATCACCAACGCTCTGAAAGAAATGCAACAAAACGGGTAAAGTTGCTCAGTAACCGGACAAGATAATAGCCTCTTAAATGAGGACATACACGTTATTTTTCCCTTCCGTGCCGCATAAATTTAGTGGCAGGGAGGGGTTTTTTTATGGCCTGGAAAGAGTTAAAAAACCATTTTAAAAAACGGTTTTCGGATTATCTCGAATTACCGGAGGATATCGCGCTTGACTTACCCAAAATCGTTTTGATTGGCAACCTGCAGGTATTTATTGAAAACCACCGGGGTATTCAGGAATATAATCCCCGCCTGGTTCGGGTCGTTGTTAACGACAAGGTGGTGGAAGTTGCCGGCGAGGGGTTGACCTTGCGTAATATCCTGACCGATGAAATATGTGTGGAAGGACGGATTAGCTCTCTGTCCTTTGCTGATTAACCGGTTTGCCAAAAGGCTGCCGGTAAGGTCTACCAGTTAGGAGGCGAATGGTAATGCTGTTTGGCATACTGTCCCATTTAGGCGGCTACGTTACCGTAACCTTGCCCGAGGAGTGTCTGGAGAAGTTCATCAACCTGGCCGTTTTCCGGGGTATTTTTTTATGGGACATCAAAGGCGTCGGCACCGGACGGGTACTGATGAAAGTGCGCTTAGACAATGTACAAGCCTTGCGTCATGTGGCCCGGATGGCCGGCTGCCGGTTTAAAATCATTAACCGGTGCGGTTTACCTTTTTTCATCAAGCGCATGAGACAACGCAGAGTGCTGGTAGCGGGCGCTTTAGTATTTGTGGCGGCCTTGTATCTGCTGTCTTCCTTTGTTTGGTCTGTGGAAGTAAGCGGCAACAATCGGGTAAGCGACCAGGTGGTGGAACAGGTGGCCAGTCAGGCCGGCTTGAAGCCGGGCGTGTTCCGGTGGGGTTTGAATATCCCCGCGCTGGAGAAAACTATTCAGCAGCAGGTGCCCGGTTTAGCCTGGGTTGGCGTTTCTGTGCAAGGGGTCAAAGTTTCGATCAAGGTAGTCGAGAAAACCTTGCCGCCTCCCGACGAAGCGGCGCACCCGACGGACCTGGTGGCCGCCAGGGACGGTTTGATTACGGAACTGCTGGTTTTCAGCGGACAGCCCCTGGTTAATGAAGGGAATACCGTAGTTAAGGGGCAGGTGTTGATTGCGTCGCTTGTCTCGCCGCCGCCCGCAACAGAAGAAATAACTCTTCCCGGAGCGGAAAAACCGCAGGTGGAACAGCCGGCCCATTATGTCCGCGCCCGGGGCATCGTAAAGGCCAGAGTTTGGTATGAGGCCCTGGCCGATGTAAAGCTGACGGAAAGAGGATGCAAATTTACCGGCCGCGAAATGACCAGATTTGGCATTAAAATCGGTGACAAGGAAATAATTCTTATAGGACCGGGCCGGATTCCCTATACCCATTACGCGCGCCAGGTTAAAAGTAAACCAGGGCCTAAATGGAGGAATACTAACATACCCGTCGAATTACTAACGGTAAAGTTTTATGAGGAAAAACCTTACATTAACCGCCACACCGAAGCAGAGGCCCGGAATCTGGCCTACCGGAAAGCGCTGGAAAGCATCCGCGGGCAGCTGGCCGGAGAAGCGGTAATCACCAATAAGAGCATGGAAGAATTGGCCGCGCCGGAGCCAGGCAGCGTTCGGGTGAAAGCCATCGTTGAAACTTTTGAGAATATCGGTATCAGCAAGCCCCGCAATTAACCCCAAAAGTATCAGTGACGCAAAGGAGGTTCCGGCCTTTGGCGGAACATGTGGAAGACCGGGTGATTATGGATGATCTAGGCGCCGTAGCCGAGATATTCGGCCGCCATGATCAAAATTTATCGCTCTTGGAGCAGGCCCTGGAAGTCAAAATGGTGGCCCGCGGTGAGGAACTGCTGATTATGGGTGACCGGGAACAAGTGGGCGCCGCCCGGGTAGTGATCGGTCAACTGCAGGAGTTTTACCGGGCCGGCAACCGGCTAACCACCCATGAAATTAATTACACTATTGACGCCGTGAAGGCAGGCAAAGCAGATGCCATCCAGGGTTTGGCCAAAGACGTGGTGCTGGTGACGCCCAGGGGCAAACAAATCAAGCCTAAAACAATTGGTCAGCAAAATTATATCGGCGCGTTGCAGAAATATGATATCGTGTTTGCAATCGGCCCGGCTGGCACGGGTAAAACCTACCTGGCGGCGGTAATGGCTGTCCGGGCGTTGCGCAGCCGCCAGGTAAACAGGATTGTACTAACCAGGCCGGCGGTGGAAGCCGGGGAAAAACTGGGTTTTTTGCCCGGCGACTTACAGGAAAAAGTTGATCCTTATCTGCGTCCGTTATATGACAGCCTTTACGATGTGCTGGGTTTAGAAAGCACCAACAAATATCTGGAGCGGAATGCCATTGAAATTGCCCCCCTGGCTTATATGCGGGGTCGGACCCTGGAGGATTCATTTGTTATTCTTGACGAAGCTCAAAACACCACTCCGGAACAAATGAAGATGTTTCTTACCCGCCTGGGCTATGGTTCCCGGGCGGTCATCACCGGGGACGTCACCCAAGTGGACCTGCTCAAAGGGCAACAGTCCGGATTGATTCATGCCCGGCATTTATTAAGCGAGATCAAGGGCATCTCGTTTCAGGAATTGTCCGCTTTGGATATTGTCAGACACCCGCTGGTGCGGGAAATCGTCAGGGCGTACAGCGAAGAAAACACGCCGGTTGAGTAGCGCAAGCCGCTTGTAGCGTACTTTTGTGAGTCGCTGCCACAAGGAGAGTGAAAATATGCGCCCTCCGATTAAGTTCAAGGGACAAATCATCAATAGCGTCAGCCAACTGGCCGGTAAAAGAACAGTACGCCGGGTGGTGGCTGCTATTTTCTTTTTTGCCGCTTTAACCTTGATTATAGCGGTTAATTTTATGCCCCAAAAGGCAAATCTGGTGCTGGGGCAGGTATCGCCAAGGGATATCCTGGCCCCCCAGGATGTAACCTTTGAAGATAAAGCCGGCACCGAAGAAGCCAGGGCTTTGGCGGCAGCCAAGATTGACCGGCAGTATATAGTGGACCCGCGGGTTAGCGTAGATGTCCAGCAGAATATTTCCGCATTGGTTAAATCCATTAGAGTGGTGCAAGGGGACGAAAAGCTGGATGAAGCTGCAAAGACGTCGCAACTGAAGACTATTATTCCCTTCAGCCTGCCCGACAATGTAATTAACGCTTTAACCAAACCGGACAAAGAGCAAAACCTGGACCATCTGGAAACCGGACTCACCGCCATGGTGGCCGAGGCAATGGACACCACGAACGGCGTGGCCCAGGAAAACCTGGTCACAGCCGAAAAAGAGCTGATTAACAAAACTTCGTCCCTGCAACTAACCGCACCATATGATACGCTGGCTGCGGGACTGATTCACAATTACCTGCGCCCCAACCGTTTTTATGACTCCGAAAAAACCGAGCGTTTAAAAGAAGCCGCCCGGAACAAGGTCAGCCCGGTATTGGTAAGCGTCAAAAAAAATGAAAAGATCATCGGCATAGGCGAAATAGTCACCGATGAACACCTGGCCAAGCTGGCGGCGTTAAATTTGAACCGTCCCACGCTGCTGGTTTCGTCGGTGGTAGGTTCGGCCCTGCTGGTGGCCCTGTTGATGGCGGTGCTGTTGCTTTATTTGTACCAGCAAAACCGGGAAATTTACCACAACGCCGGTCACTTGTACCTATTGGGCATTATCGTGCTGGCCGTGCTGCTGGTGTCCAAGGTGATCATTGCCATCTATGTGGGGCAATGGCCGGAATTCGGCGCTCTATTGGGCTACCTGGCGCCCATTGCGGCGGTGGGGATGCTGATTGCCATTCTGTTGGACTCCCGCTTAGCCGTGCTGGTGGTGGCTATTACAAGTTTTATGCTGGGTATGATGACGGGCGAAGACATTAAATTTGCGGTAGTGGGACTGATCGGCGGCATTACCGGCGTTTACGGGGTCAGCAAGCTCAGTCAGCGCAGCGACCTGGCCCGGGCCGGATTTTACGCCGGCGCCGCCAGTATGGCCGCCATATTCGCCATCGGGCTGCTGGACGAGCTATCCATCGGACTGGTGATTATCTCCAGCCTGGTCCTCGGTTCTTTAAACGGGATCCTCTCTTCTATTTTAACCAACGGGGCTATTCCCTACCTGGAAAGCGTTTTCGGCATCACTTCTTCGGTCCGGCTGCTGGAGCTGTCCAACCCGGGCAACCCGCTGCTCAAGCAACTGCAGCTTGAAACGCCGGGCACTTATCATCACAGCCTGCTGGTGGGCAACTTGGCCGAGGCGGCGGCAAACGCCGTGAGCGGCGACGTGTTACTGGTGCGGGTAGCCGCTTATTACCACGATATCGGTAAAATTAAAAGACCTTACTTTTTTATTGAAAATCAAATGGGGGATAATCCCCATGATAAAATAGCGCCCACCCTGAGTACCTTGATTGTAACCTCCCATATCAAAGACGGGGTGGAAATGGCCCGGGAACATAAACTGCCCCAGGGCATTACGGATATTATCGAGCAGCACCATGGCAATAGCCTGTGCAGTTTCTTTTATCAAAAAGCGGTGGAAAATAATAAAAATGAAACTGTTGCCGAAG
>WQUS01000113.1 GCA_009781965.1 Bacillota bacterium
GAACTGGGCAACTACCTTTGACTCGCCAGGGGCAACCATAAGATAACTTGATGCGTTATTTGCTGAAAGCTGTGCGGCGATTATTCTTTTGTTAGCATCATTTGAAACCACTGGTATAGATAACGTATTAAAGCCTGAAACCGGTGCGTAGAAATATTTACGGAATGAGGCTTCAGTCGTAACGCTTGGACCCGTGTACATCCGGCTTGGGTCAAATTGGCTTGGCGGATTCGTCGGATCGTATGCATATGGCGTAACCTTATCAGTAAAAGAAAGATCCAAACCAAGGGTGGCTACGACAACTTCTTGAGCACCTGCCCCTGTTGAATTGTTTTGAATCACTACTGACGCTGTAATAAGCTTGGTAACAGGATTCTGCTCAAGTATAGTGACATACTTGGTGTTTGTATCGGCAAGCATTGCCCCATCTGTAGCTATTAATGGAAAAGTTCCTGGTGTTCCCGCGGCAAATACTGTAAGTAGACTGGGAAACATCATGATGACCGTCAGTACCAGCGCAAACAATTTTTTGCTGATTTTGTTAAATCTCATTAAAATACCTCCATTTAAACATTAGTCTGATGACTCAATTAAGTTTCAATTATTTTTGCAGTGTTTTAGAGCAGAGCGGTAAAACTACGACCACGGGTCAACATTCTCCGCGCCTGGGTAGTCCAAAATATTCTTGCTTAAGTTTGCGAGCACAATCGAAACATCAAGGCCGCTGATATACCCATCCGCGTTTATGTCATATGCCGGATTATAGTAAGGGCTCAACGCGTCAATGCCTAAACTTCCCATAACCGCACTTAAATCAAGGCCTACTACCTCGTTACTGTCGTCTACATCGCCCCCCCAGAGGTTAAATTCTGTCTCACCACCCGGAGGCGTAAGCTTAACCACCGCAGGGTCACTGGGCGATACCGTGACAGGCATACATCGCGTCAGATAACCAGGTTTCTTAATATACAGCAGATAGTCGCCAAAGGGGACATCTTCGATAGTAAAGCTCCCGATATCTCCGGTTCCCGACCACACCGCAACGGTGCTCAGCTCGGGGGGGGCAGGCGTCAGGAATGTGGTTCTTAGTTCAACAACAATCTCATGTTTTTTCAGGAATTCATCACCCAAGCCAAGGTCGTCCGTAGCTATCGGGTACACAAGCCCGGTGATTGTTCTGCCCTGCCGGGGGTTGTTGAAGTTAAAACCGTTGCTTATGACATTATTCTGACTGTCCTTAATGCTTACCTCGCCATACGCGACAGTAACCGTGAGAGTTTCAGGGCTCTGGCGGTAATAGAGCTTTAGAGCATCGGGCATGGAAACTTCAGAAAGCATATACGTGTGGCCCGATGGAATACTTGCGAAGCTTACCGCGCCGGTACCGGCCGCCGAATAGGCTGAATATACATTGCCGGTTTTACCAGGGGTCTGATTCGCGAGACTAAACCCACAGCCGGCGAGTTTAACGCTATTGTCTCCCACTTTGGTAAAGTCAAGGTTGCCAACGTAGCCCTTAACCGATGGCACAGCGAAGTTTGCGGTCATTACATCGCTCGATATCTTATCATCGACAACCATAACATAAGTCAAATCGGTTTTGCCGTTTGTAGGATAAGATATACCGGGCGTAAAGGTGCTCATCGTCGTGTCCAGTTTAATGCGGTAAGTATAGGTGTAGGTATAAACGTTGTTAATGAAAGAATTTGGGATAGCCTGCTTTATATCCCACGTAAGCGTATTATCTTCAAACTTTAAAAGGCCGGTACTGATATCGTTTGGAGAAATAACTTGCGCAAATTCCATGTTGGTTCCCATAGGATCGGTGACGATCCACGCTTTTGCCCAGCTCTCAATACGTTTTGATATAGCGGCGAAAACGGCATTAAGGTCGCTTGCGTTAGCCGCGGCATACGTAAATGACGAGTTGGTTGAGATGGAGTTTTTCAACCAGTCGGTGGGAGCAGCCGCGCCAAAAGCAATGGCGTAAAAATAGGCGTCGTATTTGGGATAGGTTTTTAAACACACAACAAAAGACGTCTGATTTTTAACGCTGTCCGCCATGGCGGCGGTATATGTCTTGACGTTATTGAGGCCGATAGGATTATTCATCTGCAGCGGGCCCCCATAAATCTTTGTACCCGCGGTAAAGTCCACGACATTAGAAGTGTGGACGGCGCCGCTTGTTTGTGCAGCCCATGTGTTGGCCTCACCGTCGGAAAACAAGATCACGGAGCGGTTTTCGATGAGATTGCCATCTGTTCCGCTTGGAAGCGCCTCTGTGCGGAGCAGATTGCGGGCCAATTGAATACCGCCCTCCATGTTTGTGTTCTCGATTGGATTGAGCGCGCTAATTTTAGCCTTCATATCGGTCAGATTCTGAGGATTGGTTACGTCGGTCCATCCCATAACAATCTGGGCATCTGTCGAGAAAGTTACCAGCGCGACGTAGCGTTTGGAATCTCCTGCCTCTCCGACAAAGCTGTCCAGAAAGTTATTCGCGGACGATATCAATGCCGGCATATAGTTCGTCATGGACTGCGATATGTCGAGCACGAGTACAACAGCCGCGTCGCTGGAAACCTTAACTTTTGAAATGTCCACCGAAGTCTTGACATCCAATGTCACTAGAAATTCGTTTTCATTTTCAGTTCCTTGAATCGTCTTTCCGACCGAGACAACGGCGTTGCTTCCCAAGACGGGCGACGCCGTAACCTCTGTGCCGGTTGTACTGTAGTACCTTGTTTGTCCCTGGTTTGTGATCTGAACCTGAGAAGAGGCAGGCCCAGCCGCCAGGGCAGTAACCCCCAGCAGATTACCCGGCTGCATTCCAAAGCCCATAAGTAATACCAATAGAATCGCGATAGGCTTTATTACATTTTTCATGTGATTTCCCCCTTTCCCTCCTAAGGAGGGCAGTGCCAGTTTACCTACACTGTGCATTTTCTATTTAGGCGCGATTCTTTATTTTTATATCCTCCTTTCATACTGTAAACCCGCTAAACAAAGAGGTTGAATTACTGATACGGGTCAACGTTCTCCGCGCCTGGGTACTGTAAAACAGTTTTATCTAAGTTATCGGTTGCTATCGTCATATCAAGATCATTGATGAACCCATCGGCATTGAAGTCACACGACGGATTGTAATCGGGGCTTTGGGCATTAATTTGCAAATCAATTGAGTGTAAAACAATTGAAAGATCAAGACCATTTACTTCCCAATCAGCATTTACATCGCCCGCCCACAGTTCAAACGCCGTTGCGCCATTGGGCGGCGCAAGTGCTACCGTCTTAGGGTCGTTCGCCGATATTGTTACAGGCATGCACCTTGTCAGATAGCCCGGCCTCTTAATATATAGTAGATACTCACCATAAGGAACATTTGTAATGGTGAACATTCCCATATCTTCCGTTCCGGTCCAAACCGCTTGTGTGCTCAGCCCGGCCGGCGCGGGTGTTTGAAATGTTGCTCTTAATTCAACAGTGATATCATGTTTATGCAGGAAATCTTCTCCTAGACCACGATCATCGGTAACCATTGGATATACAAATCCGGTCACTGTCCTTGTTTCATGACCAGGCATCCAAACAAAGTATGGGTAGGTCTTGTTTTCCTCTATGCCCCAGATCGTGTCAAAATTCCATCCAACGAAAGTTGCCTGCTTCATCATGGTGGCTGTATCTTTGCCTTGCGGCAGTGAGTTGCCTCCGATGTTAATTGGTTTGACTGAAGTACCATAGGCTTGCAAGCCTGCATTCTTAGTGCTGTCATAATAGTTTGTTCCATTAAACTTTACAGTGGTCATGCCCGAAAATGCGCCCTGCTCCAATTTACCCGAGCCAGACACGGTTCCAGAGGAATAGCAGTTTTCAGCGTAGTTATACGGCGCGCTTGTACCGTACGCGGCGGAGAAATAACCTACAAGGCCGCCAGTACCAGTCGTTCCGCTCACATTGCCCTGCGCGTAGCAGTTTTTAATCGTTCCGCGGTTGACTTCACCCACCAAGCCGCCTACGCAATAAGCGTTGGCAGAAACGTTGCCGTAAGCGCAACACTCCTCAATGGATGAGTTGTCATAAAGATCGCCAAGCAACCCGCCCGCGTAGCACACATCGGACCGGACATCGCCAAAAGCGTAGCACCTGAACATACTGGATCCCTTAGCTCCATACAACACCGCCGCAAATCCGCCAACATAAGAACCCTTGGCGTATACAGTACCGGTAGCGTGGCTATACTCAACACGGGAACCTTCGTATATCGCTCCTGCAAAGCCGCCCGCATACGCGAGCTTTGCGGATACATTGCCTGTCGCATAAGAATTTGAGATGGTTGAAGCCCCATATAAAGCGCCTATAAATCCACCTGGATAAGAACCGTCGGCCGAAGCGGAACCCGTTGCATAACAATCCGCTATGGTCGAAACCCCATAGGCAACCCCCGCAAAACCTGCTACATATGAAAACCCTGAACAATTAATGTTCTCAACGCTGGATGATCTAATTTGAGACTGATATACAACGCCAACCAAACCGGCTATGTAGTTTGCTGAACCAGAAATAGGGCTTCCATTTTGACTTTCAGTTTCTTTACAGTTGTCAATCACTTTACAGCCGTCAATTATTTTGCAGCTGTCAATCACTTTACTGCCTGCAGTCACAGTATCTTGACTTCCAATTGCTTTACAGTTTTCAATCACAGTTCCATTGTAAGCATTTCCCGCCAAGGCGCCCTTACGTTCCCCCGCGCCGGTTATGCCTGACGCAGAAAGCTCAATGGTAAGGTTTTTAATTGTCGCCTTGTTAAGCCAAGAAAATAGACCTTGGTTACTACCCCGATCCTTGCTCCATAAGCCCTTGATTGTATACCCATTGCCGTCAAATGTTCCGCTAAACCCTGCGGCCAATGATGAACCTATCCCGTTCCATCCATTTGTCGCCGTCCAAGTTGACTTTGTATAGGCGTATTGCGATAGGTCAATGTCCGCCCCTAATCTGTATTTTCCGGAAAGATTGTTCCGCACCACTGTATCTAAATCCGTAGCAGTTTTGATAATCGTATACCCATCCGGATCCGTCGCGGCTTGCGCAACAACACCAAACAGATTCTCAGTGGCCATTATTCCAAACACCAGGGAAAACGCAAGTAAATACGCCAGGGTTCTCTTAACTGTTTTTCGCAAGATATTTGCCTCCCTTTGTATAAATATTATGTTTTTCTATATATTCGGTGAAAATAATCTGCCGAATATATACCAAGCCATTTTTTATGTCTCTCTCCAGTCCTTTTTTTGTCATTTTTCTTAAGTGCTAAGGGGGATATATTATTCTCGTTTTCAAACCAGCACCTCCTCAGGCTTTTCTTCAATCAGGTTTTTCAGATAATATATCAATAAATAACCATGATTATCTTGCCAATGGATTCTCGACCAATAATTACTATATGTATGTTTTTATAGCAGACTAATAGTCATATATATTTATAATGCCATATACGAAAAATGTCAACTAAAAAAAATCAAATCCTTTCCATTTGTGTATTTTGTATATGGCAAGTCAACGTAAGATAATCAAATATGGAAGTAAGCTTGCTCTCTTCCATATTTGATTATCTTAGCGCCTGTCTAACATCTCACTTTCACCGGATTTGCGAGCGGTTTTTCGCCAAGCTAGACGCGGCGGCAAAGGCATAATTTACAATTAGCGTTTTGTACTAATTGCCTATATGCTCGGCAGAAAATAACGACCAGACGGAGGGAAGACTTTTGCCAGAGACGCAGTGTGCCGGCGGTACACGTTTTACGCCCGAATGGGCGCAAGCGAATGAAGGAAATCCCAGAGGGCAAAGGTAGCTTTGACCGATAAACTTGGCAGATTATTTTCACCGAATATATAACGCCTAACCAGATAGCGTTAGACATTAAATTCATAAAAAAACCTTTTTTTGCGGATACTACTTTCACTGCACCATTAGAGCCTGTCTAATATCTCCAATCCACCGTCTTTGCGTCTCATTTTCCACCATGCTGTGCTGCGGCGGCTCGCCATAATGCGCTCTATCATAGCGATTTTAGTTGAAATCGGTGAAACCAAGCGATGCGCAGCGCCGTGCGCTGCGCGTTTATCGCGAAGGTTGAACCGCTTTTCAACTGAATCGTCTATATGCCTTCGCCGCCGCGCCTAGTGCCTTGACAAGGTTAATTTAGTAATGAGGCGTCGTAACTTTTTCGAAGAACAAGGAAGCGAAACCGCCGCGTAGCAACGCTACGCAAGGTTGAAGCTGACGCGGTTATTTCGGAAA
>WQUS01000114.1 GCA_009781965.1 Bacillota bacterium
GATGATGTCGAGCAGCCGCAGGGATAGTTTTTCCAGCCGCTTACCTTCGGTATAGATATAGTTGGCGGACATAAAGCTGTTTTCCTCGTCCAGCTGCCGGGAACGCAGCAGATCGGCGTAGCCCACAATGGAGGTCAAGGGCGTTTTTAACTCGTGGGCGAAAGCGGCGACAAATCTTTCCCTTGACCGGGCCGCCTCCTGTAACTCGGTCATATGGGATTCCAAGGCGTTGGCCATGGTATTGAAATCGGCGGTTAAAACTCCCAGCTCATCGTTACTCGCATGTTTGGCGCGGATACTGTAATTGCCTGCCGCCATACCTTTCGCCGCGTCGGATAGGATACGAATCGGTCTGGTCAGCCAAAAGGACATCATGGACATCACAATCGCCCCGAAGAGCAGCGCCAGCAGGGTTATATTGCGGTAAATCGCAAATCCGGTGTTCCGGTCGTCGAAAACAGAAGATATATCCTTGAAAGTTTCCAGATAAATAACTCGTCCCATGACCTTGACGCTGGTAGCCGTGTTAATATAATAATGTCTTTGTTCCCTGATGACGCGATAAGCCTGCGTGGTGTCGGTAATGGCGTTCAGCAAAGCGTTGTCCGCGTTCAGTCCTTCGGAGGCATAAACAGCCTGTTTGTTTTCGCCGCTGATGCGGATATAACGGCCTGTTTTCAGGGTGGCGGCAATTTCTACAATCGTGGTGTCTTCTAAACGGCCATATTTTAACGGCGCGTTCATGGCAATGGTGGCAAAGGCAAAGCGCAGGATGTTGTTTTCGTCCATGGCTTGACGGGTTTCGCGCTGGATTGCCGCGTTAAACAGCGAGTTAACCAGATAGATGCCGCTAAATCCCAGCGCTATGGCAATGACGGCAATGGTGGCGAAAAACACCTTCAGTGTAAATCTCATTTTGGCGCCTCTAACCGGTAACCAACCTTATGGACGGTTACCAGGACATTGTCCCAGCCAAGCTTCCGGCGCAAACGCTGCACATGCAAATCCACCGTACGGCTATCCCCGTCATACTCGTTTTCCCAAACCCTTTCGTAAAGCAGCTCGCGAAATAAGGCGATGTTTTTATGCTTGACAAAAAGCGCCAACAGACCGAATTCTTTCGCGGTCAGGTAAATCGGCTGCCCGCTTTTGGTTACCCGATGGGCTTCAAAATCAATTTCTACGTCGCCGTATCGAGCCCGGCGCTCTGTTTTATGGTAACGGCGCAACACAGTTTCAATGCGCGCCAGCAATTCAATCATGTCAAAGGGTTTGACCAAATAATCATCGGCGCCCAGCCGCAGCCCTTTGACTTTATCCTGCAGAGTGTGTTTGGCGGTGACGAAGATCACCGGGATATCCAGCGGCCGGATATATTCCAAAAGTTCATAACCGTCAATCTCGGGCATCATAATGTCCAGCAGGATTAAATCGAACTTTTCGTTTTCGATCTTGCGCACGCCTACCGCGCCGTCAGCCGCCGTTTGGCATTTATATCCGGCTTCCGACAGATGCAAAGCAATCAAATCCCGAATCGGCTGCTCATCCTCAACAATCAGCACCTTAATTATTGCGGCCACCCCCAATACTGCCTCGCTTTATTGTCAATTACGTCTAAATTATCAGTTTCCCGACCGGCATAAGTTTGTTTAAACCTGGTATCCTCCAAAAAATAACCGGCCCGTTGGTAATAAATGTTGTAATCTTTTTTAATCACTGCGATACCGCTGGGGTTGTAAGTTACATAGCGGGCAATTAGCGTCAGATCTTTATTGCCGTCTCCGTCAATATCCCGGAAAGAGATGGCGTCGATGGCGTAAAAGTTCACATAATCATGCATCGGCTGGAAATTCCATAATATGCTGCCCTTTTGATCGATCAAATAAAGCATCAAATAATTTTGTCCGGCCATATCAAAAAAGCCGGGGACCACCTCAACAACACCAAATTTTTCAAAATGTTCCGTAAAGCGTTGCAATGTTATCGGCTGAAAGCCCTTTGCCAGAAGCGTATCTAAGGTTGGGGCGGTAAAAAGAAACTCTGTGGAGATACCGTCGCGCACAAAAGCAATCACCGCCTGATCGGTTTTGTTCATATCAAAGCGGTTTAATTTATCCGACACCCGGGGGTCGCGATAAAACCCCGCCTGGTTTTGGAAGAGCACGTCAGCCACCTGGTAGGTTTTACCCACGTAAAGGCCGGAATCATTTTGGCAGGCGCAAATGACCATAATGTCGTCCAAATTATCGCCATTCAAATCACCAAAAGAAATGCTGAGCACATTGCGGTTTATTTGCCGCGTCTGGCCTTTAAACCAGCTGTTGCTGATGAAATCGTCGGTTTTCATGGCCACGGAACCGTCTTCCCGTACGCCAAACAGAGCCAGCCGGCGGTATGCTTTGTTGATGGCCGGTATAATTCTCAGCCGGCCCAAGGCGGCGTGTTCCAGTTCGAAAGCCTGGTTGGGAACAACTTCAAAGCCATTGCGCGCAATATCCGATTCAAATTGTACCTGCTTAAAGCTATGGCGGTAGGCGTCCCAAAGGGCTTGCTGATCATTGGCGGACAGCACCGGAACGGCAAACAACACCAGGGGTACAATCAGAAAAAAAACAAGCGCCGCGTTCCTCATCGCTAACCATTCCTGCCTGTAATCTCGTTTGTTCTATATTATAATGGCATTTTCTGAAAAGACAATCATCATTTCCGGCTATCACTCAGGTTAATTGTTTTGTTTTAATGGTGTTACTTGCCCTTACCGGAACGGCCTGCCTGGTAACCGGCGTAGCGTCTCCGCAGGACAGAAGCCAAGTAAAATAAGCAATAGAGCGCCAAGCAGATAACCATTATCAATAACGCATATACCGTAAATCCCCCACGGTTATTCCTGTAGGCCCCGTTTAGCGCAGGAACCCCCAGAGTAACCGCCAAGTAGCAAAACAGGGGCGGCAGATATTGATAAACCCTCGGCCCGCATGAATGTTCCCCATCGGAGAAAAGACTGCGGCGCCGGTTTTTTTCCGCTGGCCAGGCTATTTTCCGGACCGCATATTCCGCCAGATGATAGATAACAAACAAAGATGTGCAATACAGAATTACCCCAAGGGCCAGATGCACCCTCTCCGGCGTGATCCAGCCGCCCGCCAAATCATGTGCAGGCAGATAAAATAAAATGTAAACCGAAAATATAATGCGTAAACTATTGACGAAAATGGTTAAGCAATAGGAAGCGCCCAGGCTTATGGCCAGCCAGCGGCAGCTTCGCCCCATTGTGCCCATCCGGTGGACGAAGGGGTAAAAAAGGGCGGCAAAAGTAATAATCATGAACTGGACCCCGGAGCAAGCCGGCGCGATAATAAATTGAAAGTGGTTATTGATATATCCCACCTGGGGATCCAGCGTAAAAGTAATTCCGCTCAGCAGTTTGACGCACCGGATCGTGGGGGCCAGAATCCATGCCAGCTCATAAACGCCGGCTTGGCTGTAATAGTATTTCAGCCCCCCGATAATAATCAAGCCCCCCAAGTAAAACAGCCCATACCGCTTACCGATTAACCTTAGCTCAGCGCCGCTCATTACTTACGCCGCCGCCACAGTTGATAAACTGCTTTCCGGCTGTTTGGACTGCCCGTTTAGCATTTCGGAGACAGTCACCGGTTCCAGCCCCTGCTGCCGCAAATTCTCAATCACCAGCGGCAGCGCTTGAAGGGTATTGGGATGGCCCTCGTGCAGGACGATAATGGAACCAGGTTGCACGTTTTTTTGGATATTAGCCACAATTTTTGCGGGGGCAGGATTTTCCCAGTCCCGGGGATCCACATCCCACAGGATTACCCGGTAACCTTGTTGTTTTGCCGCCGTCAGCAGCGCCTCGCTGTATCTGCCATAAGGTGGACGCAGCAGGGTTACCGGCTGCCCGGCTGCTGTTTGCACCTGGCTGTTTACGAGAGCCAAATCGTTGCTCATATCTGCGCCAGTCATCTTATCCAGCCTGGCATGCGCCCATGCATGGCTGCCTATTTCACTGCCCTGTTCCACCACTTGACAGGCCAGCTCGGGATAATCTTTAATCCGCTGACCAACCATGAAAAAAGTGGCCCGGACATTGTACTTCCGCAGCACGGCCAGATACTGCCCGGTCATTTGGGGATAAGGGCCGTCGTCAAAAGTTAGGGCGACTAAGTTATTGGCGCCGGCAACTTTGTCAACTAACTGGTTATCTGTGGCAGACGCCGGTTTTACCGGCGGAACCGGCGCTGCTGTCTGCTTATCACTATCCACTTGGCTGGTTGTTTGGTCCGGCTCTTTTTTTACAGCCGCCGGCGGATTAGCTGCCGGCCCGGCCCCGCTTTGGCCGGCGACCGCAGGCGGAATGTCTTGCGGGGCAATGGTTTTAGCATCCCCAGGTTGCCCTGGTTTGTTGAACTCCTGCTGCAAAGTATTATCCGATTTCCGGCCGGCCTCCGCTCCGGCGTTCTTATACAAGCCGGACATGGGGTAGACATGGGTCGGAAAGCAGTAAAGATAACAGCAAATGGCCAATAAAAGCATAGCCCCGGATAGCATACGCAATAATAGCGCCGACCTGATGCTATTTTTTTTACTAGCGGGAATAAAAATAAATGCCTGCCTACTCCTTTTCAACAACCGGTACAAAACAACCAGCAGAAGCATGAACAAAGATCCGGCAGCAAGAACCGGCCAGCCTGGCTCCGCTCCCACATCATAACCTCCGCCAACGGCAAAGTCGGACACTCCCTGAGGCAAGGGCAGCGGCTGGTTTACACCAGTGCTTTTCCCCTCCGGATTGGCATAAGTTTGTTTAACATAGATGTCGGCAATGACGCCATTGATATTCGCCGTCACATTGGTCGCCTTCAGAGGCAAGCTGTCCACTGCCGACTGATCTCCGCCTTTGATAAAAAAGTAGGGCGCCAGGGTCGCGCCGTCCTCCGGCTCGCCGCCGCTTTCCGCCCCGTAAGCCAAACCGGGCGCGGCAATAATGAAACATAGCGCCGCAATTAATCTGTACCACCAAATTCTTTTTCCTTTCATTTCCATACCCGCCTTCTTTTAAGTTAAAATGTATTTCGCGTTTATCTTACAAAATTCAACCATCAAAAAGGCGTCAAAAAAGCATCATTTTTGCATCATCAAAAAAATGCGCAAAAAGTAAAAAACAGCGTTACTGGTCAGACCCTGTGTTTGTTAGTACTCATAGCCCAGGCACGCAAGACCGTTAACCGGAAGCGATTTCTCGGCGAGCATGAGCGCACGGTTAACTCGATGTTCGAAGTTCGAGGTTCGAGGTTCGAAACTATTTAGTGTTCGTTGATCCTCAAGCCCAGGCACGCAAGACCGTTAACCGGAAGCGATTTCTCGGCGAGCATAAGCGTACGGTAATAGTTTTGTGCCGGATGGTGCGAAAGCAGTAACGTGTGAACAGTAACAAAACAGCACCAAGGCAGACCGCTTTAATGGCTGTCTGCCTTGGTAAATTACCGGCGTTTTAGGTTTGTTAGGCTCAGGTTCACCCGGCCGCTCATTTATGGCGCAAACGGCACGCCATTTTCAGGTGGCCCTTCTTTCGGCAAGCAACAAACGCAACTCCCGATCATGCCGTTTCAAGGTCATTGCATGCTCCGTACTTTGATGGGCCAAAAACTCCAGCCGTTCTTCCAGCTTAGTCAGCGATTCATTGATCCGGTTAAAATTATCTTGCATTAACGATTGCTGATCAAAAAGGGCGCGGATCTTTTCAATCAATTCGTTCTCCAGGCGCAGTTCCAGGTGTGCAAACCTGGTCTTCAGCTCACTAAAGCCGGATTCAACAGTATCAAACCGGGTTTCCAAATTATCCAACCGGGTTTCCAAAACATCAAACCGGGTTTCCAAACTATCCAACCTGGTTTCAACAGCATCTAACCTGATTTCCAAGTGATCAAACCTGGTTTCCAGATGATCAAAACGAATTTCAAGCTTGTCCACCTTGGAGCCGACTTTTTGAATATCCTCTTTAAGTTCTAGCTTTAATTGTTGTTGCCCCTGCTTCAGAAAGCTGAGCTGGTCAAGAATTAAATTTAATATTTGTTCCTGTTCCATAAACATACCCCTCAATTGAGATAGGCATATTATACCATAGGAACATGGTTTGTCTAAGATAATTTTGCGTTACTGTTCAGGGTGGGCGACAAAGCGTTACTGGTCAGACCTTGTGTTTGTTAGTACCCGTAGCCCAGGCCCGTAAAGTTATTAACCGTAAGCGATTTCTCGAAGAGTATGAGCGCACGGTTAATA
>WQUS01000115.1 GCA_009781965.1 Bacillota bacterium
AAAGAACAAAGAATTAAGCAAAGAATTAAATAATGGAGGAAAGAAAAATGCCGACATTTGAAGAATCAAAACCAATGCTGCGCCCCACCGGGATTCGGAATGGCATTATGAAAGTGGATAAAGACATTTGTACCGGCTGTGGACTTTGCATTGATAGCTGCCCATTTAAATGCTGGGAAATGGGCGCCGATAATTATCCGCAAATGAAATCGGAGTACATTTGCATTTCCTGTTCCAATTGCATGATCCCCTGTCCTGTCGGGGCGGTTTCCGTGGAGCAGACTTATCATGTTCAGGAAGGCTTCTTTGCTACTGACTTTCCGGCGAGCAAACCGCCGCTAAGTCCGGAAGACGCGGACGGTCAGCCGGCCGAGTGGACAGAGACCGAGCGGTTGATTCTGGAACGCCGCAGTGTCAGGCACTTTAAGTCAACCCCGGTGGCGGAAAGTTTAATTCGCCGGGTCCTTGAGGCGGGCCGCTTTGCGCCAAGCGGCGGCAACCACCAGCCCTGGAAGTTTACGGTCGTGACTGACCCGGCGTTTATTGCCCAGCTGGAGGAAACAATTCACGGGGTTTGGCACGGGCTGTATCAGGCTTATTCTAACGACGAATCGGCCGTGGGTTTGGTGGGGAACCTGCCCGTCGGCAGTTTTGACCCGCGGACCCAATACGGCATCCGCTGTATTGCGAAAAAGGAACTGCCGATATTTTTCCAAGCGCCGGCCGTGATCTTCCTGGGCGCCCACGAAAAGATGAACAACCCGGAGATGAGCATCGGGATCTGCGGCCAAAATATGAATTTAGCCGCCATGTCTTTAGGGCTCGGGTTTGTATGGACCAATTTCGGCGGGGTGGGTGTGAACCTCATCCCGGAGATGAAGGCCAAACTTGGTTATGGCGAAGGCTGGCAGATTCAAACGGCCGTTTGTCTGGGTTATCCAAAATATAAACAAAAAGGCATGGTTTCCCGTCATTTCCGCCCGGTGACCTGGTTTCGTCCCGGGGTTGGGGGACCGGAAACAGAGGGATAGATGATGAAAACTTACCCATTTGAGCAGCAGACCCTGGGACAAATTATCGAAGACAAAGCCGGCGTCTGCGGCGACAAGGTGTTTCTCCAGTATGAAAAAGGGCGGCAGGTTACTTACCGGGAGTGTAATGAGCTGGCCGACCGGATTGCCAATGGCTTAAACAGGCTTGGCTTGACGGCGGGAGATATGCTGGCCACCTTTTTGCCCAACAGCTTGGAAGCGGTCTTTCTCTGGCTGGGGGCGGCCAAGGCCGGTGTCGTGGATGTTCCCATCAACCTGGCCAATAAAGGTTATTTTCTTTCCCACATCCTTAACGATTCCAGAGCCAGGGTGTTGGTAATCGACAGCCAGTTATTAGATCGGATTAAGTTTATCGAAGACGAATTGCCTTATCTGGAGAAAATAGTGGTCTGGTCTCAATCTTCAGCCCGGGAAGATTTGGCCCGGGAAAACATCCCGGCGTTGAAATTTGAGTTTGTCCGGTATCAGGAGTTGATTGACAGTCCGGCCGATAGACTTCCGGCGCCGGTTCAGGCCAGCGATCCCCTGATGATGATTTACACCTCCGGCACTACCGGGGCCGCCAAAGGAGTGCTGCAGCCGAATTCCATGGTTTATTATTCCGCCCTGGAATATGTCGAGGCCGTGCGGGGCAATGCGGATGATATTTTTTACACCTGTTTGCCCCTGTTCCACGCTAACGCCAGGATCTTGTGTCTATATCCGGCCCTGCTTCTGGAAACCAAAGCGGTGATTTATGAAAAGTTTAGCGCCAGCCGTTTTTGGGAGCAGATTAAAGACGCGCAAGCGACCATCTTCAACTCCTTGGGGACGCTGGCCAGCTTTCTCTATAACCAGCCCCGTCAGGCGGATGACGGCGACAACCCGGTCAGGGTTTGCGCGGCCTTTCCGATGCCCCCGCAGATATACGACGACTTTGAAAAAAGATATCGCCTTAAAGTGGTGGAGGGCTATGGATTAACGGAAGTGGCCATTATCACCTATAATCCCTACGATCAACCCAAAATCGGTTCCTGCGGCAAGGGGACCAGAAATTTTGAAGTGCGGATTGTTGACGAGCGTGATTATCCGGTGGGGCCCGGAGTGGTGGGGGAAATTGTCGCCCGGGGCACAATACCCTGGGTCACCGCTTTAGGGTATCACAATATGCCGGAAAAGACCGTTGAACTGACTAAAAATCACTATTATCACACCGGGGACGGCGGCTACCTGGACGAGGACGGTTATTTGTATTTTGTGGACCGGATCAAGGATTACATTCGCCGGCGCGGAGAGAATATCTCTTCCGCGGATATCGAACGGGTGATTAATACCCATCCCGGGGTGGCGGAATCTGCCGCTGTCTCCGTTAAATCGGAGTTATCCGAGGATGAAGTCAAGATTGCGGTGGTCTTAAAAGATGGTGCGCAGATAACCCCGGAAGAATTGCTGGCTTTTTGCGAGGACCGGATGCCTTATTTTGCCATCCCCCGGTATGTGGAGTTTTTAGCTGCTCTGCCGAAGACCCCTAACGAAAAGGTGCAGAAGAATAAACTCCGGGAAGAGGGTATTACGGCCGGCACCTGGGACCGGGAGAAAGCCGGGTATCAGGTCAAGAGGTAGCCAATGGCCGGGCCAGAGGAGGAAGTCATAGTGGACAAAGTTCCCTTTAAGGAAGGTATTTTCAGGGCCGACAGGGCTGACGCAGATACCGGTAACGGTACCTTGCTGGGCAATAAATGCGCTTCCTGCGGGCGGATTTATTTCCCCCCGGCGGATTTTTGCTTTGATTGTTTTGGTCAGGCTATGGCAGAGGCGCCGCTCAGCCAGCGGGGCAAGCTTTATTCTTATACCCTTTGCCATATGCCGGCCAGCCGCTTTAAGCCTCCGTTTTTCGTGGGCCTGGTGGACATGCCGGAAGGAGTGCGGGTTTTTGCGCCATTAAAAGCAGCGGCCGGCCGGCCATTCCACATCGGCATGGACATGGAGGTAAAGATAGAGGAATTGTGGCAGGAGAAGGATCAGCAGGTCATCGGATATGTTTTCGAGCCCGTTAAATAACCAGGAAGGAAGAATATTCATGCGAGAAGTGGCTGTAATCGGGGTTGGACAAAGCGTGTTCGGCAAGTTTCCGGGCCGCACCGCCGCTTCCCTGGGCGGCGAGGCGGTGGCAGCGGCGCTCAAGGATTGCGGCATGCATCCCAAAGATATTCAGGTTGCCTATGCCGCCAGAGCTTACGACGCCAACTGCACGGCTCAAGCGGTGCTGAAGGAAGTGGGCGTCACCGCTTTTGAGATGATTAACGTGGAAAACGCCTGTGCCGGCGGCGCCACCGCTTTCCGGGGGGTCTGGAAAGAAATTGCCTGCGGCCGCTATGATATCGGCATCGCCATTGGGGTGGAGTCCATGACCACCAGCCCCATTGCCGGCAAACTGATTCCTCCGGAGAAGGACGACCTGGACGGCTACCTGGGGATGACCATGCCCGCCATGTTTGGGATGGTCGCCAGAAGGCAGATGGAGGAATACGGCGCGACGGCTGAGGATTTTGCTCTGGTGTCGGTGAAAAACCATCATCATGGCTGCCTGAATCCGCAAGCCCAGTACCGGAAGGAATTCACCGTGGAAGAGATCTTGCAGTCCCGGATGATCAGCGAGCCCATCACCTTGCTGATGTGCTGTCCCAACACAGACGGGGCGGCGGCAGCCATTCTATGCTCAATGGAGGTGGCGCGAAAATACACGACCCAGCCGATCAAAGTGATTGGCTCGGCTTTGCTGACCGGCGACTATAAATACTTGCAAAAAGATATTTGCGCCTCGCCGGTGGGCGTAAAGGCAGCGCAAATGGCTTACGAAATGGCCGGCTGCGCGCCCAAAGATATTGACCTGGTGGAAATGCACGACGCTTTTGCCAATGAAGAAATACTGCGCTATGAAGATTTAGCTTTGTGCGCGCCGGGAGAGGGTTTGGACTTGCTTCGCTCGGGGGCGACGGCCATCGGCGGCCGGATCCCCGTTAACCCCAGCGGCGGTCTCCTGGCTTTGGGACATCCGCTGAGCGCGTCGGGGGTGCGCACTGTCTGCGAAGTAGTGCTGCATCTTCGAGGGCAGGCGGGGGCGCGGCAGACGCCTAACGCCAAGGTTGGTTTGGCCCAGATGCTGGGCGGTCTGGTTACCGGACTGGAGCATGGCGTAACGGCCGGCATCCACATCCTGGCCCGGTAGGGAATAACGGTGACACTTTACTCGATGTTCGAAGTTTGAGGTTCGAAGTTCGATGTTCGAAGTTCGAGAATATGCAGTGTTTGTTAGTACTCATAGTGACTACGGCACGCAAAACTATTAACCGTAAGCGATTTCTCGGAGAGCATGAGCGCACGGTTAATAGTTTTGCGTGCCGGCTCGATGCTGAACAGTAACGTGTGAACAGTAACGGTAACACGTTGAAAAACAATTTAAATAAAGCGAAGTGTTGACCGGTGATTAAAAGATTGAACCATGTTGGCATCGCCGTTAAAGATTTAGACAGCGCCATTGCCTTCTTCGAGCAAACATACGGCGCCAGTTTGGTTTGGCGGATTAAATATGAGGACCAGCAGATCGAATCGGCTTTAATCGCCATTGGGGAAGTCCGTTTCGAGCTTACCGCCGGCCTCGACCAGGGGAGCAGCGTGGCCAAATTTATCGCCGCCAGGGGCGAGGGGATGCATCATGTTTCTTTAGAAGTGGAAGGGTTTGAGCAAGTACTGGCGGGGCTCAAAACGAAGGGGTTAAAGATCCTGGCGGAAGCCGACACGGAGGATTTTAAAGCGGCGTTTGTACATCCCAAAAGCAACCTGGGTTTGTTGATGGAAATCATCGAACCGAAAAAGGACGAACGCTCCTGGGGAGGTAAAGGGTAAAGCATAGCTTCACAAACAGTGGTATTTGTTGCATAATAACTAAAAAGGAATGGTTCGAACTTCCTAATCCAAAAGACAACGGAAATGTGAGGTGTGCATATGAGTAACCTGCCCAAAGGGGGAAGCTTCGTCTTTGGTCAAACAACTCCCCAAGCTGTCTTTACGCCGGAAGATTTTACTGACGAGCACAAAATGATTTTTCGCACCGCCGCCGGTTTTGTCGCCGACGAGGTATTGCCCAGAATGGAAGAATTGGAGGCCAAAAAAGAAGGCTTAATCCGGGAACTACTGGAAGCCTGCGGCGAATTAGGTTTACTGAGCGCCGATGTTCCGGAGGAATATGACGGCATGGCCATGGACAAGATCAGCTCCACGATTATCGCCGAGTGCATGGGCCGGGGCGGTTCCTTTGCCATGACCCAGGGCGGTCAAACCGGTATTGGCAGCATGCCCATCGTGGTTTTCGGCAATCACGACCAAAAGCAAAGGTATCTGCCCGATATCGTCAGCGCCAAAAAAATCGGCGCTTACGCGCTCACCGAGCCGGAAGCCGGAACGGACGCCATGGCTATTAGAACCAAGGCTGTTTTAAGTCCCGACGGCAAGCATTATATTTTGAACGGCGCCAAACAGTTCATCACCAATGCCGGCATGGCCGATGTGTTTATCGTTTACGCCAAGATAGACGGAGACAAGTTTACCACTTTTATTGTTGACGCTGATTCCCCCGGCCTGTCCACCGGCCCGGAAGAAAAGAAAATGGGGATTAAAGGTTCGTCCACCCGCACGGTGATCCTGGAAGACGTGCAAGTTCCGGTGGAAAACCTGCTGTTTGAAATTGGCCGCGGTCATATTGTGGCGTTTAATATCCTGAATCTGGGCCGCTATAAGTTGGCCGCCAATTGTTTGGGCCACGCCAAATATGCTTTGGAACTGTCCGCCACCTACGCCAACGACCGTAAACAGTTTAAAGTCCCGATTGCCAGTTTCGGACTGATTAAAGAAAAACTGGCCGAGATGGCCATTAAGATTTACGTGGCCGAAAGTATGGTTTACCGCACCGGCGGAATGTTGGAAGACATCCTGCACAGCCTGGATACTTCCGGTGAAAACGGCGCCCGGATTGCCGCCAAGGGCATCGAAGAATACGCTTTGGAGTGTTCCATAAATAAAATCTTTGCCACCGAAGCAGTGGCTTATTGCGTGGATGAGGGAGTGCAGATCCACGGCGGTTACGGATTTAGTTCCGAATATACCATTGAGAGGCTGTACCGGGACGCCAGGATTTACCGTATTTTTGAAGGGACGAATGAAATCAACCGGACCCTGATTCCCATTATCATGCTGCGCAAAGCGGCCCAAGGGGATTTGCCGCTCCAGGAAGCTATCGACAGGCTGCGGGAACAGCTCGCCGCGGGGGTACCGGTCAGGTCAGGGGAAGCGGAACTGGTGCAGGCGGCAAAAGATATTTTCCTGCTGACCATAGTCACCGGACTGAAAAAATATGGCCAGGACCTGTCCAAAGAACAGGAAATCCTGGGCCGGCTGGCTGATTTGGCGATCAGCGTTTTTGGCATGGAGTGCGCCTGGCTGCGGGCCTGTAAGGCATCGGACAGTCAAGGGGAAGCGGAGGCGCGGCTCAAACTCAATCTGGCTGCCGCTTATATTAACCATACCTTGAGCGAAATGGTTCATATCGCCCAAGAAACCCTGGCGGCCCTTGCCGCGGGCAGTGAACTGACCAGTCTTTTGGCTCATCTGCGGCAGCTGTCCGCATATATTCCCAAGGACACGGTGGCGTTAAGGAAGGAAATAGCCGCGGCTGTTTCGGAAGCCGGCAAGTATGTGGTGTAAATAGTTTAACTTATTGCAGATTAGTTTGTTACTGTACAGTGTTTGTTGATCCTCAAAGTGAATACGGCGCGCCAAACCGTTAACCGTAAGCGATTTCTCAGCGAGCATGAGCGCACGGTTAACGGTTTGGCGTGCCGCTCTATTTTTTGCTTAATTCCCAGTGCATGTCCAGGATGGCTTTAACCTTTTCCGGTTTGATGTGGTAGCTCCCGGCGGCTTCAATAATCTCAACCCACTGTTTTTGGGCGGTGCTTTTAATCTGCAGCAGGTTTAAATAATCTCCCAAGCCGGGCGCCTGTTCTCTGAGCAAACCCACCATCACGCCGACGATGCGGTGCTGCGGTCCGAAAAGGATATCTTCGTAGTCCGGGTTGGCGGAACGAAGGAAAGCCTGGTCGCCCTGCTGGATGTAAATCTTCAGGTAAGCGTTCCAGACGGTATCCTCCAATCCGGCGGCTACGATTTGACCGCTTTGCGCGATGGAGCTTTGTTTAAACAGCGCCAGATCCCCTTGGTTAATGCCGGCGTAAATCATACTGTTGCCGTTAACCCGGAGGAGAAAGTCAGCCTTGGTGTGTGAGGGTATCTCTACCTGGCTTTCCCAGTTTTGCTCCGCCAAAACCGGAAGGCCGGCATGTATCTGGCCCAGCACCGGCTTAAACTTTAAATAGACCGCCGGCTCCTCCAACGCCCGCATTACGGCCAGGCGCTGCTCCCGGCTGAGCGGAATTTCATCGATCGTTAACCGGATATTTTCATTGCTCATCAGGTGGCGCAGATCAATGCTGTCCAGCGACTGCCGGATATTGGTGCGGCCGAGCAAATAATCAGCGGAAACATTAAAAAAGTCTGCGAAATTGCTCAGCGTTTCAAAGTCCGGTTTGCGGCTGCCCTGTTCGTAATTGGCAATGAGACCCCGCGAATACGGAAGCAATTCAGCCATTTTATATTGGCTGATATTTTTTTCTTTTCTCAAGGCGGCCAAACGCCGGCCGAAGCTATTATCATGCAACATGTTACCACCTGATCATATTATAAGAAACAATCAGTTTCCATACTACGTTAGAAACAAATAGTTTCTAATAATATTGACAGAAACGTAACGTGTCTATTAAAATAAGGTAATCCTGTTATTTAGTTATATAGAAGGTGAAATAAATGACTGAACTGGCGGCGCTTATAAAGCTTCGGGCCGGCAGGCCGCGTTCCAAGGTGGCCAAAGAGCTGGGCATTACGACGCAAATGCTGGGCGCCCTTGAAAGGGGCGACAGGTTGCCGTCGCTTATGCTGGCCAAAAAAATTGCCGTATATTACGGGGTTACCATTGATGATCTTTTTTTTCAAGAGCGGGGAAACAAAACGTCTCCTTGAGTCAGGCTAAGGGGGCGATGCGGGGATGGTTAAAAAGACCTGTCCCAACTGTAACCGGGACAGCTTCAGCACTATGCTGCCCGCTCAATGGTACTGTCCTTATTGTAATGCGGATATTAGCCAGGCGGCAGCAAAGGCTTTGCTGTTATCCTCTATTTCATTGCGGGATTTGTCACGGCGCAGGGAGGCCGACAGGAATGTAAAGGCGGAAGAGATGCAAGCTTAACGGAACCAATAATTAGGCGCCGCTAAAAAAGTTGGATTTTCACCAAGGCCCACAATCATTTGCCATACGGATTGTGGGCTTAATTATTATTATAGGTTTTATAATTGCCGCGGAATTGGTAAAATAACTTAAAGTTAATCCTTTAGGCAACGGTTTTAACCGCGGAGGAGTGTAGGATGAGAATAATTGTTTTAATTAAACAGGTTCCCGGCACTGCGGACAGCCGCATGGATCCCGAAACAGGGGTGATGATCCGCGACGCGGGCGAAAGCATCATGAATCCGCTGGATGAACATGCGGTTAGCGAAGCGGTGAGCATAAAGAAAAGCCATCCCGGTACGGAAGTCGTGGCCCTGAGCATGGGCCCCCCGGCGGCGGAAAAGGTTCTCCGGGAAGCTTGCGCCAGGGGCGCCGACAGGGGGATTTTGCTTTCCCATAAAGCTTTCGGCGGTTCCGACACTATTGCTACCTCCCGGGTACTGGCGGCGGCGATCCGCAAAGTCGGCGATGTTGATTTGGTTTTGGCCGGGGAGAAAGCCACCGACGGGGAAACCGGGCAAACCGGGCCCATGACGGCGACGCTGCTGGATATGCCGGTGATTACCTTTGTGCACCGGCTGACCGTAAGCGACAAACATATTATCGCCCAGCGCATGGTGGAAGAGGGCGTCGAAGAGCTGCAGGTCAATTTGCCGGCGCTGGTAACGGTGGTTAAGGATATCAATAACCCCCCTCTGCCCACCATCAGAGGCTATGTTCTGGCCAAGAAACAAACCTTCCCCGTCTGGGGGCCGGCGGATCTGGAAATTGACGCGGGGGTGCTGGGTCTGAAGGGGTCGCCGACCCGGGTGGTCAAAGTATTCACCCCCAAGCTTTCCCGGCAGACTGTCTTTTACACTGCCGATACTGAAGAACTGGCCTCGGCCGCGGCGGCGGCTGTGTTAAAAACGATCCGGGAGCGGGGGCTGGTGAAAAGGGATGAGTGATCTGGAACAGCAACCAAGAGTAATGATCCTGGCGGAAATCCGCAACCGGCAGATCCATGACCTGACCTTGGAACTGCTCGCTTGGGGCCGGAAACTGGCCGATCAGTTGGGGGCGGCGGTTGATTGCGTGACGCCCGGTGTTGAGCAAGGAGATTTTAATAAGTTGATTCAGGGCGGCGCCGACCGGGTGCTGGCGGTGCGCGGCGACAGCCGGGACGGTTTGGTGATCACTGACGCGGCCCGGTTGCTGGTGGCAACTATCCGGGCCGAACAACCGGAGATCGTGATTGCCGCGGCCACCACCTTCGGCCGGACCGTTATGCCGGTGGCAGCCGCCAGGCTGGCTACCGGGCTTACCGCGGACTGTACCGCTCTGGATATCGACCCCAAAGACAACCTGCTGCTGCAAACCCGCCCGGCCATTGGCGGCAATATTATGGCCACCATTAAAACAGTGCAAACCAGGCCGCAGATGGCCACTGTCCGTCCCCGGTCCATTAAACCGGGCGGCCTTGATCCGGACCGGCGGGGCGAGATTGTATTGCGGCAATATGATATCGGCGCGGACGCCCGGGAAGTGTTATTATCTTTTACGCCTGATGCGGAGCAGGGCGGCAATCTGGAGAACGCCGCTATTGTTGTCAGCGGCGGCAAAGGGATGAAGAGCAAGGAAAACTATCAGCTGCTGGAGGAACTGGCGAGCCTGCTTGGCGCCGGACTGGGCGCTACCAGAGATGCTGTGGAGGCAGGCTGGGCTCCTTTCAGCCGGCAGATCGGCCTGACCGGCAAAACCGTGTCGCCCAAGGTTTATCTTGCCGCCGGAGTGGCCGGTAAAATACAGCACCTGGCCGGCATATTAACTGCCGAGTACATCATTGCCATCAATGAAGACCCGGAGGCCCAGATTTTTAAAGTGGCCGACCTTGGCATTGTCGGGGATGCGCCCGGGGTGGCGGCGCAATTGATCCAGGCTCTTAAAGCGCGGCAAGCAGACGGGAGGGAAAATTAAAATGGCGGATCAATACGGGTTAATCACGTCGCAGCTGGTAGCTCTGCTGGGCGAGCCAAATGTTACCGTGGCTGACGATACTATTGTGGTCAGGCCCTCTTCCGGCGAAGAAATAGCCGCCGTGTTTGCTTTGTCCGCCCAGGCGGGCATGAGCGCCAGGTCCGTCGGTTATGCGGTGGGCCCCGCCGGCGAAGACAGCGGCCCGGCAGACATCTTGATTTCCTTGGAAAAAATGAATCAGATTATTTTTGACCGGCAAACCACCACCATTACTGTTCAGCCCGCGGCCGAGATGGCTAAGATTGTTGACGCGGCCCGGGAAAGCGGCTGTATATTTAAGGGCGCCACCTGCCGGCATAAAAAAGGGACGGTGGGGGAAAACGTAGCCGCTTGTTTCAGCAGCGGCGAACCGGATTTTCAATGCGCGACTCCCTGCCTGTGCGGTCTGGAGCTGGTGCTGACCGACGGCAGTATCATCACGGTGGGAGAAAAATTGGTCAAAGATTTAAACGCTTACCAGCTGACTTACCTGATGGGCGGGAACAGGGAAGAGCAGGCGGTGCTGAGCGGCATCCATCTGAGACCGCTGCCGGCGGAGCAGGAGGAATTTTGGTTGGTGACAAGTTTACAGGCGCCGGATGGTTTGCCTGGCCTCTGGCGGCTGCTGAACCGGGAATATCGCGGCGCCATGGAAGCCGCCCTTGACCTTAAGTTGGAACGGTATCCTGAGCTGGGGGAAATAGTGCCTTGGCCACAATTGCCGCCGGCTTGCTCGCTGGTGTCTCTGCGCTGCCGTCCGGCGGAACTGGAGCAGCTCCTGCCGCTGCTTAACGATGATACTTTTGTAGCCAGCGGCGCCTATCAGAAACAGCTTATTGCGGCCTTTTGCGGCAATCTGGCGGCTAAACTTAAGGCAGACCCGCAATTGACCTGTGTTGAGGTTGACGAGGAAGAGCGGGACATTAACAGCGCCGGTTTGGAGGCTGCTTACTGGCGCAAAGAAGAAGGAAAGTTTAGTTTATTTTACGCTGTTTAAGCAAGCTTGGCCGATTATTGGAGATAGAATTTGGTATAATTAGATATCTTGGAGGGGGAATGGGGATGAACATGACGGAGCTGGCCCGCCGGGCCAAGGAAGCTTCCATAAAACTGGCCGCCGCGGACACCGCGCTGAAGAACAAGGCCCTGGCCCAAATTGCCTGGTCCTTGGAGCAACATCAAGAGGAAATTATCAAGGCCAACCGGGAGGATTTAGCCAGAAGTGAACAGGAGCACCTGGCCGCGCCTCTTTTAAAGAGGCTGAAATTTGATGAAGCAAAAATTCAGGACGTGGTGGACGGGATCCACAGCTTAATCGAACTGGAGGACCCGGTGGGTAAAACTATGCTAGCCACCGAACTGGACGACGGCTTGGAGCTGTACCGGGTGACCTGCCCGATTGGCGTCATTGGGGTGATTTTTGAGTCCCGGCCGGATGCCTTGGTGCAGATTTCCACCCTTGGTTTGAAGAGCGGCAACAGCGTGCTGCTGAAAGGCGGCTCCGAAGCTAGGGAGACCAACCGGGTGCTGGCGGATCTGGTGGCCGGGGCGTCGGTGGAGGCCGGTATGCCGGACCACTGGCTGGCGCTGCTGGAAACCCGTGCGGATGTAAACGAAATGCTGAAGATGGACCGGGATATTGATTTAATCATTCCCCGGGGCTCCAATGATTTCGTCCGCTATATCATGGATCACTCCAGGATTCCGGTGATGGGTCATGCCGACGGCATTTGCCACTGTTACGTGGATCAAGCGGCGGATATTGACATGGCGGTGCAGGTGGTGACAGACTCCAAAACCCAGTATGTGGCTGTCTGCAACGCTACGGAAACCCTGTTGGTCCATGAGCAGATCGCCCCGGCCTTTTTGCCTGTTTTACAGCAGGCCTTGACGAACAAAAACGTGGAGTTATGCGGCTGTCCTAAAACCAGAGCCATTATTCCGGTGGCGCCGGCTACCGAAGAGGACTGGCGGACCGAATACCTGGACTATAAGCTGTCGATAAAAGTGGCGGCGGACTTGGACGAAGCCATTGAGCATATCAATACCTACGGTTCCGGCCATACCGACAGCATTATTACCGGGGACAAACAGGCGGCGGCCCGGTTTATGGACTATGTGGATTCGGGTAATGTGCTGTGGAACTGTTCCACCCGGTTTAGCGACGGCTTCCGTTACGGCTTCGGGGCCGAGGTGGGGATCAGCACCGCTAAGATTCACTCCCGGGGCCCGGTGGGCCTGGAGGGGCTGCTGATCTACAAATACAAGCTGCTGGGCAACGGCCATATCGTGGCCGATTACTCCAACCGGGTCAGGAATTTTAAGCATCAAAAGCTAAACCAAGC
This sequence comes from Bacillota bacterium, assembly GCA_009781965.1. Classification (GTDB taxonomy): domain Bacteria; phylum Bacillota; class Desulfotomaculia; order Desulfotomaculales; family Desulfallaceae; genus BRH-c8a. The sequence continues at coordinate 12,768 of WQUS01000115.1, forward strand.
ATGCCCGATTTGATTGGCTATGATTTAGCACAGCTTTAAGTGTAACAGTGGTGGCCATGGCCATAGCCGGGCGCACAACGCATAGATTTACACAATCAGGGACTGACCTGCTCCCTGATTGTGTAAATCTATATCCACAGGGGGACAGCAATATGAAAATGTTTTGGCCAGTCCTGCTTATTGTGGTGATATTTGCGATTGATGGCTGCTCTTTCCGCCCAAGTGATACAACACAAAAAGACTTGTCTAATGAAAAACAAACGACCATAACCACTAGTTAAAATACTGATACGACTGATAATGATATAGGATACCCTCCCCTTACAGTATTAGCTCGTGGGCACTATTATACTATTTACAAAGGTAGTAATAATGTTTATTATATCAACGGTATTGACCTACCGGAGCTAATGTATACTAATTGGCTGGCTGATGATTTGCATGTAAAAGGTCTGGAAGGTGATACAACAAAATATTTAGATTATGTCCCGATGGGCGCAGAAAGAGAAACATTACTGGCTGCTTTTTATCCTGACGGCACGGTTAGAATCATTTGTGAGATGCCAAATATTATGACATATTTGGAAGTTAGAGACGGTTATTTATATTTTACTAATGATCTATTGAACAATGGCTATTGTTTGCATCGAATAAATCTCAATATCCCCAAAGAGCAACCTTTTAAAATAGAAAACCTGGGAGAGAAGGGCTATTTATATGGTTTAGGTGATAACGGTGATGGTGAGAACATTTTTGATTTTAAGGAAGATGGCATTTATAGTTATGGTGAATCAAATGACGCTCCTTTTTTTAGTTGGACTATGTATAAAATATTTTACAATGGTATTGGGCATGAAAAAGTGGGCCCCACCAAAACCACGAATCCAAGCAACTGAGTAAATAATATGGCACCACTTCATGGTGGAGGAAAGAAATCTTGAACGTTAAGATAGCACTGAAGACGCAAAAATTGATTTGCCTGATAGTGCTCTCATTATATATATTGTTCCTATTGCATTTAACAATTTTTAGATTCAACGTTCACTATGCTCAGCGGCAACTTAATTTAAAATTGTTTGTCAGCTTAATACATGTGGGCCAAAATATTGGGATCAGAGAATTTTTAAGGCAGTTTTTAGGAAACATAGGCTGGTTTGTTCCGTTGGGATTCTTATTGCCGATGCTGTTGAAAAGAAAAAGTTTGTTTATCACGATGGCTATTGGCTTGTTATTTTCGTTTTTTATTGAAACTACGCAATTTGTTTTTTATAAAGGTGTGGCTGAGCTGGACGATTTTGTTCTAAACGCGCTGGGCACTGCTATTGGATATTGGTTGTTGGCTATGATTTGGCCAAGGGCAGACGGACGGTGAAAATGCTGCCGCCGCCGGGGCGGTTGGCGGCTTGAATGTTGCCCTGGTGCTGCTCGGCGATCCAGCGGGCAATGGCCAGGCCCAGGCCGGAGCCTTCTCTGGGCCTGGCTTCCTCGCCGCGGTAAAACCGGTTAAAGATTAATGACTCGTCGCCGGGCGCGATGCCCGGCCCCCGGTCCGCCACGGTAAGGGCCAGCCAGCCGGGCGGGTTTTCCTCCATGGCCAGTTCCACGCCGGTATCCGGCAAGGAGTACTTCAAGGCGTTGTCCAGCAGGATAAAGACCAGTTGGCTTAAATAATCGGCGTTGGTGGCCACCTGTTTGCCGGCCGGTAACTGACAGGACAGGTCCAAGACCCGGCCTCCGGCCCAGAAGCGGGCCTGTCTGGCGATCTCCGGCCACAATTCATCCACCGGCACGAGATGCTTCTCCATCTCAAAGCCCGCGTCGGCCCGGGCCAGAGCCAGCATATGGTCCAGCAGCCTGGTCAGCCGGCGGGCTTCGCCGGCGATATCTTCCATGGCTTCCCTGGCTGTTTCGGTCTCCAGGTTGGGCAGCTGCAGCAAAAATTCGGTATTGCCGCGGATGGTGGTCAGCGGCGTGCGCAGCTCGTGGGAGGCGTCGGACACAAAACGGCGCTGCAGGTCGTAGCTTTCCTGCAGCCGGTTATACATAACCTCCAAGCGTCCAAACATGTTGTTTAAAGTGTTGACCATGCGGCCCAGCTCATCCTGGGGGCCGGAGTAGTCGATGCGTTTGCTTAAATCGCCGCCCTCCCGGATGGACAGGGCGGTGCGGCTGATTCTTTCCACCGGATGCAGGGCCGCCCGGGCCAGGAACCAGCCCAGCAGACCGGCGATGAACACCGTGGCGGCGCCGCCGGTAAAAACAATTAACCTTATTTTGTCCAGCAGCAAATCAACGGTGGCCAGGGTCCGGCCCACCTGCAAGATGCCGATCAGCCGTCCGTCTACTGACAGGGGCACATTATAAACCCGGATACTTTGCGTGCCGGCGCGCACGGTTTCGTAAAAGGCCTTGTTTTGGCCGGCGGCTTGCAGGGTGTCTTCGCTCAGGGGCAGGTACTGACGGCCCAGGTTGTCGGACCGGCTGATGGTCAGCCCCCGGCTGTCCACCACCTGCAGGTAAGTATCCGGCGTGGCGAAAACGTTGATGTTGGGCAGGGTGATTTCCTGCAATGAAAAGGGTGATTGTCTAACGGCGACGGACCTGACCACGGAAGCGGCGGTGGACGATATGCCGGCGTCCACATCCCGGTACAGGATGCGCCCGGCGGTAAAGATGATTGCTAGGGCAAAAAGCGCCAGGGCCAGGCACAAAACGCCGGTGTACAGCATGGTTAGCTTTAAACGCAGGGACAACCTGAACATCACTCCTTTAAGCTGTACCCGACGCCCCGCATGGTATGGATTAATCGCGGCCGGCCGCTATGTTCCAGCTTTTGCCGGATATTGCCGATATAAACTTCCAGCACGTTTGATTCGCCGGCAAAGTCATAGCCCCAGATGCGCTGCATGATTAGGTCCCTGGTCAGCACCTGACCAGGGTGTTCCATAAAGAGACGGAGCAGCTCAAATTCCCTGGCGGTGAGCGGAATAACCTGCTCACCGCGCTGTACTTCTCTTCTTTCAATGTCCAGCAGCAGATCGGCGAAAGTTAAAGTTAGCTTGTCCCGGCTGTCCCGGGGCCGGGCGCGCCGCAGCAGCGCCCGCACCCGGGCCAGCAGTTCCTCCAGGGCGAACGGTTTGACCAAATAGTCGTCCGCGCCGGCATCCAGACCACGCACCCGGTCCGCCACCTCGTCCCGGGCCGTTAAAAGCAGGATGGCCACGTTGCTTTCCATCCTCAGCCGGCGGCAAACCTCCCAGCCGTCCATACCAGGCATCATGATGTCCAGGATCACCAGCGCCGGCTTAAACTGCCCGGCGGCGCGCAAACCCTCTTCCCCGTTGTGGGCGGTCATTACCTCGTGCCCCTCGAAAACAAGCACCCTTTTCATCATGGCGGTAATCTTCAAATCGTCGTCAATCAGTAAAATACGCACAAAATCAACTCCCGCTAACTCGAGGTTCGAAGTTCGAGGTTCGAGACTATGCACCAGGTTTATTTTTCCGCCAGGGTGATGATCACTATTCTGGGGCCGGTTTTATTTTCTACCTGGAGCCGCACTTGATCGCCTACTTTACTTTTGGCGATCAAGTCGGTGATATCGCCGGCGGTATTAATCTTCTGCCCGTTTATTTTCAGAATGGCGTCTCCTTCCGCCAGGCCGGCTTTTTCGGCCGGTGAACCTGGTACCACTCCGGCCACGATAGCGCCGGTGTTGTCGGAGAGACCCAAATTGGCGGCTAAATCGGCGTTGTTGTTTTGTAAATAAACGCCCATGTAAGGCCGGGAAATTTTGCCGTTGGTGATAAGCGTATTCACCACGCTCTTTACTGTGCTAGAGGGGATGGCAAAACCGATGCCCTGGGCATTGGCGTTGATGGCGGTATTAATACCGATTACGTCGCCTTTGAGATCCAGCAGCGGGCCGCCGCTGTTCCCGGGGTTGATGGCGGCGTCGGTTTGCAGCAGGTTTTTATACTGCCGGTTCTCAATGGTAATCGGCCGGCCTTTGGCGCTGAGTACGCCGCTGGTTACGGTATGGTCCAGTCCGTAGGGATTGCCGATAGCGATTACCCATTCGCCCACCCGGGCGGCGTCCGAATCGCCGAATACCAGGGAAGGCAGATTTTGACCCGCTTTCACTTTAAGCACAGCCAGATCCAACTCGGCGTCCGAGCCAACCAGAGTGGCCGGCAGCGGTTTATCCTGTTCGGAAAGGTAAACCTGGATATCCGTGGCCTGACTGACTACATGTTCGTTGGTTAGGATATAACCGTCTTTGTTGATAATAAAACCGGAACCCAATCCTTGCTGCATTTGTTGACCTTGGCCGGGGGCGCCGAAAAACTGCCGGAAAAAAGGGTCCATGTTTGGCGAAACCGGCTGGGTTGTTTCAATTTGCACTACCGCCGGGCTGCACCGGTCTACCACGCCGGCTATAACATCAGTGCCTTCCGGTGAGGGAGAAGAAGCATAGGCCACCGGCTCAGCGGCGCCTGCTCTGACGGAAAGGGCACTGTCTTTGGGGGCAAAGAAGAATACCCCCGTGATTAAGAGAATCTGCAGTACCAAGGCTACTGTCAGGCCGGTGGCCAAGCTTAACCGGTACTTGTCTTTGAACATCATGATCACCTTCCAAATAAAATTTTTATGATCATCATGATGACATCAACGGCTTAAGATAACCTGAAAATAAAATAAAAAAATTTTCAGGTAACAAATTTCAGGCGCCGCATAATAAAATGTTACTGGTCAGACCCTGTGTTTGTTATTACTCATAGCCCAGGCCCGTAAAGTTATTAACCGTAAGCGATTTCTCGAAGAGTATGAGCGCACGGTTAATAACTTTACGGGCCGGATGATGCTGAACAGTAACGTGTGAACAGTAACAATAAAACGCCACCTACTGTTATCTTAAAATTTTGTTCCTTCTTTTGTCAACCAAAACAACAAATTCCCCTGCTGGGTTTGAAGCGGCATTGCGGTTTTGCAGCAATTATTATATTATGTAAAGATATAATCCAAAATAAATAATTAATAGATAAGTTAGAAGTCAAAACGAGCGACTTTGTGAAAATTATTCCAATGTTGGCTGAAATCTGATGTGGGCTGGAATATGATTGCGCATGAAAGGGGGGAACATTATGGGGTCGGTAATGATTTTGAGCGTTATTGGCGGCATGGGGCTTTTGTTATACGGGATGTATATTATGAGCGAAGCCCTGCAAAAGATAGCCGGACACAGGCTGCGGGACGCTCTTGGTTCGATAGCTCAGAACAGAGTGCTCAGCTTAATCATGGGCGCCTTGATTACAGTATTGTTTCAAAGCAGTACCGCTACCACTGTAATTTTAGTGGGACTGGTAAACGCAACAATTATCACGCTGAAACAAACTTTGGGCATTATTCTGGGGGCTGATATCGGCACCGCCGTCACAGCCCAACTGATTGCCCTTAAAGTGACGGAGATCGCGCTGCCTGTGGTGGGTTTTGGCGCCATCATTATTTTCTTTGCCAAACGGGATAAATACCGCCGCATCGGTCAGGCGTTTTTAGGTTTTGGCCTATTGTTTTTGGGTTTGAAGATCATGGCCGACGCCATGTCTCCCCTTCGCGATTCGCCGTTTTTTACCAATCTTTTTTTGCATATGAGTGATAATCCCCTCTTAGCCATTTTTACGGCGGCGGTGTTTACCTTTTTGGTCCACAGCAGCGCGGCCACCATCGGCATTATGATGGTGTTGGCTATGCAGGGCATGTTGCCCCTGGTGAGCGCCATCTATTTGATTTATGGCGCCAATATAGGCACTTCTTTTACCGCCGTACTGAGCAGTCTCAGTTCTACCAGAGAAGCCCAAAGAGTTGCCGCGGCCCACGTTATTTTTAAAGTAGCCGGGGTATTGCTGTTTCTGCCTTTTTCCATTCCCTTTGCCAAATTGCTGGCCTCCGTTTCTTCGGATCCCGGTTTTCAAGTGGCCAACGCCCATACTTTTTTCAATATCGCCATCGCGGTGATCTTTCTGCCCTTTACGAACTACTTTGCTGTTTTTTTGGAAAAAATTTTACCGGCCAAGAAAGGTTTCACCGGCGAGCCCATTTATCTGGATGATTCTTTGATTGGGACCCCTTCTATTGCCATCGGGCTGGCTTTAAAAGAAGTTATTTATATCTCCGATAACGCGCTGAATATGTTAAAGGAAGTAAAAATGGTCTTAGAAAGTTATAGCGCCGATCGGGCGGAATCAATTTTAAAGCTTGAAAACAGGGTGGACCAGCATACGTTGGCCACCAGGTATTATCTGACCCGGATCTTGAGAAACGCTCTGTCCCGGGAGGATTTTACCAGATGCTTAAGGCTGATTAATATCGTTAACGAGTTGGAAAAAATAGGCGATGTGATTGAAAAGGATTTGCTTTACCTGGCCGAAAGCAAAGAAATTAATAACGCCAAGTTCTCTGAAGAAGGCAAAAGAGAGCTGGAGTTGATGTACAATAATATTTATAAGCTGGCTAACATGGTGAACAATATTATTATGACCAATGATTCCCGGACTACTTATGAGGCCTTGTGCCTGCAGGAGGAAATTACCGATCTGGAGTTCAGATCGCGTATTTCGCATATTCAGCGGCTCAGTAAAGGGATCAGCGAATCCGAGAACAGCAGCGCCATTCACTTGGAGTTAATCAACGCTTATTTGAGAATTGGGCAGCATTTGTTCCAGATTATTGAAATTGCCAATGATCCGGAAATATTGGATACGAAAAACATGCATGATTTTTATACCGGCGATAATATTTTCGATGCGGCGGTTCCCAAACAGGTTACTAAGCAGTAATGCTGCCATAAGCCGGGAATCCAACGGACACTGCGTCATGGCCAATCTGATCAAAGAATGAGATGCAACAAGAGCAAAGCCGGTTTAATCCACTAATTTTAGTGGGTTAAACCGGCTTTTAACTTACTTTCTTTTAGCTCCATTTAGAGCTGGGTGTAAAATAATTAGCCTCCGTTTTTGAGCTTGGTGCTAGCTGAAGTGGCAGTGAATAGTAACGGCAGTGAATAGTAACGGCAGTGAATTGTAACGGTAAAAATGGCGTTTTTTGCCTACAGCTTTTTTATCATTGATTTGCCATTGGCGGGCAGAATAGCAAAGTGAGCTTTGCACAATTACTAATTACTATTGAGGGGAAGGGAGGTGTAACGTTGAAAAAAACATTGGTTTGTTTATCTGTGGCAGTGCTTTTGTTGTTTGGCGTTATACAGGCGGTTTCGGCGGCCGGAATGGAGTGGGACGGCGGCCGGCAGATGAAGAATAATAGCATGAAGTTTAACCTGCCGGAAAAGTTAAACCTTACCGAACAGCAAATCACTAAAATTAAAGAGGTGGCGCAAAAGAACTACGAGCAGACCCGCGGCTTGCGCATTAAACTGATGGACAGCCGCCAGGAGCTTAAACAACTCAAGCTGCAGAAAAATCCCGATCAGGCGCAAATTGACGCCAAAACAAAAGAAATTACGGATCTGCAGAAACAACTGCACGACATTATGCAGCAGAACAAAGAGCAGTGTCTGTCGTTACTGACCAAGGAACAACGGGAACAGATAAAACAGCTGCACGGTAACTGCCGTGGTTTTGCCGGTGGTTCAGGAGCGGCCAAACAGTAATACTCTTTGCATTTATACTACGGTGCAGAATTTTGCAGAGCAAAACTCCGCAGCCAAAAAGCCTTCCCGGCTAGCCGGGAAGGCTTTTAAGATCGCGATTAGCAGCTGGTTTACCAGTTATTGCGGCGCTGTTGGAAACATTCCTTGCAATAGACCGGTTTGTCGCCGCTGGGCTTGAAGGGTACGGTGGTTTCCCTGCCGCACTCAGAGCAGATCGCTTCGTGCATCTGGCGCGGTCCGCGGTCGTAACCGCCTCTGTTTCTGTTTTGGGCCTTTCTTGCCGCCCTGCATTCGGGGCAACGGCCAGGCTCGTTGGTGAAACCTTTTTCCGAGTAAAATTCCTGTTCGGAAACCGTAAAGATAAAGTCGCGGCCGCATTCCTTGCAGTTTAAATTTTTGTCACTGTACATAAAAAAACCTCCACTACTAGTATTGCCCGTTCCGGGGAAGGTATTCATAAACTCTCCCAGGCTGGACAATCGGAAGGTTTCTGTACTTCACTTCACCAGTATTAACGAGCTTTTTCTAAGTATAATTTCAGGAGCAAAAAAAATCAAGCAATATTATCTTTTTATAATATTTTTATGTTCCCGGTTGAGGATGTATAATGTAGTTGAGCAAGAATGTGGAAAAATAGATTAACGGAGGGCTGGTATGTTTAAAGTAGCTACTTATAACGCCAATTCCGTCCGGGCCAGGCTGCCGATCATCATGGATTGGCTGGCGGCAGAAAAACCGGACGTGTTGTGTCTGCAGGAAACCAAGGTGGAAAACCACAATTTTCCCGCCGCTGATTTTAACGACCTCGGTTACCGGGTGCTTTATAAGGGACAAAAATCATATAACGGGGTAGCCGTTGCCAGTGTTCATGAATTGACGGAACTGTCAATTGATATTTCAGCTTTTGCCAGACCGGGGGAAGCGCGGCTGATTGCCGTGCAGGTTAAAGGCGTCAATATTATCAATACCTATATCCCCCAAGGCAAAGCGCCGGACACCGATGAGTTTGCATACAAGCTCAATTGGCTCAGAGGCATGCGCGATGTCTTTGCCCGCGATTTCAGCCCCGACGCCTATTTGCTTTGGACAGGCGATTTTAATGTCGCTCCCGAGCCTATCGACGTACACAGTCCCGAAAAGCTGCTGGGTCATTTGGGTTATCATCCCATGGAGCATCAGGCGCTGCAGTATGTGAAAGACTGGGGTTTTGAGGACATTTTCCGCCGTCATGTGCCCGAAGGCGGCCACTACACCTTTTTCGATTACCGGGTGCCCAACGGCGTAAAAAGAAAAATGGGCTGGCGGATCGACCATATCTGGACCACCGGGCCGCTGGCAGCATTATCCCGCGCCGCCCGTATTGATATGGCGCCAAGGCTGAAAGAAAAACCGTCGGATCATACTTTTCTGGTGGCTGAATTTGAACTGGATTGAAGCAGATTGAACTGGATTGAAGTAAATTGAACTGGATTGAAGCAGATTGAACCGGATTGAAGTAGATTAAACTGGATTGAGCCGATTTACACTATGAAAGTAACAAACGGGGAATGATCTTATGCCGGATGATAAACATGGGCCGCCAGCCGAGGCAAACCCGGGGGGCGCAAACGATGGCGGCGAAAACGAAGACCTGCGCCAAGGTCAAAATCGTAATGACGATAACGATGGCCATGCCGGCGACGACGGCTATGCTAACGGCGATGGCGGCAGCTATGATGACGACGATGGCGACAGCTTTGCCGATGATGACGGCGACGGTGATAGCTATGACGATGATGACGGCGACGGTGATAGCGATGACGACGATAATGGCTATGAAGACGGCGATGCCGATGATTATGACGATTATCTGGAGGACGGTTACGAGGATGACCGGGATAAAGATTACCCGGCGGCTTACGATTTGGAATATCTGAAACAGCTTCCGGATGACGATGACGACGATTGGGAGGCTGAATCGGCAAAAGCGGCTAAACCTCCTTGGCTGCGCCTGGTGGCCCTTGGGACAGTGCTGATTTTTTTTGCCCTTGCCTTTGTGGTATCCTGGGCGGCGCTGCCCTTTCCATTGGCCGATCTGGTCAACCGTTCCCTGGAACTGCAGAAGGGCGGCGGCGTCCGGCAGCTGCAGGCGCCGGTAGTGCAGATAAATGTTGTCGCCCGGCAGGGGGCCGCTATTGGCGCGGAAAACAAGTCCGGCACCGGGTTCAATATCAGTCCGGAAGGATTGATCGTCACCAATCGCCACGTTATTGAGGGCGCGCTTAACATGACCATTACTTTTTCCAACGGTAAAATCTACAAGGCCCAAAGCTGGCACACCCAGTCTGACTATGATTTGGCCGTGATCAAACTGCAGGGGGAAAACCTGCCGGTGGCGCCGGTTAACCAGGGCGGCTATCCCCAAATCGGGGAGCAAATCACCGTGGTAGGTAATCCGCTGGGCTTGAATAAGGTGGTGGCGGACGGGACAGTAGACGGTTATCTGCGCGTGGGGGACAGCCCCGGACCGGTGTTCAGCATCGATGTTCCGGTTTACCCCGGCAACAGCGGCAGCCCGGTGTTTAACAGCAGCGGCCAAGTAATCGGGGTGGTTTTCGCCAACTACCAAAAGGAAGTTAACGGTCAAACCAAAACCTGTGGTCTGAGTGTGCCCATTAGGTTTTTAAAGACGCAGGCTTAGTAAATGGGAGGACCAGCGATGTCAAGAGTAGCGCAAGTACTGGCGCTGCCCAAACAGTTTGGCAAAACCGGCGGTTATGATCTTCAGGTTGTCAGCTCTCAAGCGTCGGTGCAGGATTACCTCGATGCTTTAAACCGGGCGGTGGAGGAATTGCCTTTAAGCCGCAGCCGGAACAAAGGGACCGACTGCGCCGGCTGCGATTTGTGCTGCGGGGAACGTGCGCCCCTTACCTGGCCTGACATAGGGAGACTAAGAAAACATCTTGGTTTGAACGGGGAGCTCCAGAGCCTGCTGGATCGGGTGGCCCATATTGCGGTAGACGGCCCGGTGGTCGACATTACTCTTCGCCGTGCAGAGGACGGCCACTGCTGTTTCCTGGACCGAAGCAAAAAACTGTGCACCATTTATCCGGCCCGACCGCTGGTTTGTCAAACCTTTATCTGCTGTAACGGAACCGGCCGGGCGGCCGGAGTGCGTAAATGGGTGGTTAATTTGGGTGAAGACGAGTTGGTGCGCCAGTGGCTGCAGCAGGCCGCGGCGCGAGGGGAAAAACCGCGTTATCATTGGGGGAACCGGCCCAATCTGCGGCTTGACGACTGGCAGCCTAACGCCTTTACGGGCCTTAAGCAGTACTGTCAAGTACTGCTTAAGGATATTTTGCCGCCTGATTTATGGCATAAGTTGTTAAAATGACACTGGGAAATGGCGCTGTTAACTGCTTAACGCACTTTTCTGCTGAGCCTGGCGGTGTGCTTTTTCAACAGCAGTTTATATTTATCGTATTGTTCTTGCAGATATTCCCGGCCTTTAAACTTGGGATTGTTCAGCACCGTGAAGCCGAGCAGCGCCAGCAGGAGGAGCAAAACCAGGAACAAGGCTGTTTTCCAGCTTTGGCGAATGCTGGCCGGGCTGTTGATACCCTCAGTGGCGGTATTTCCATTGGCGCTGTTCTGCAGCTGATCAGCAGGCGGCGGATCCAGACCCAGCAATATCGGTACTGATTGTGCCAGTAGGCTAATACCGTTTTCGGCCGCCCTTTTTTCGTTGGTGTAAGTGCCGGCCTCAATAAGCAGGGCGGTGGAGAGCAGATCCTGGTTATAATTACCATGGGCAATATAAATTTCCTTCACCAGTTTAGGGTTTTGTTTATTGCTAAAAGCCAGCAGCCGCTTGGCGAAATCCAGGTTAGCAGCCATTTTGGGGTTCTGCCGCCCAACCACCAACCGCAGTTGGGTGGCTTGCCGATCAGCGGCGTGCTCGTAAAATTTGGGGTTGTCCACACCGTCCCGGTGCACGTCAAACATGGCCGCCGGTCTTTTTTTGAGCAATTTGAACGCGGTCCGGCGGGAGCGGTAGTAAGCGTTGGCGTCATGGGGGTCGTGGGGCGTGCGATCGTAAAGGACATTAACCTGTTCCTTTTTTAAAGCGGTGCTTAAGGAATTGCCCACCTGATAAATGCCCCCCTTAAAAGGGATGGTGTAGGTGCCGTCCGAAGGCAGGTAGGATTCATCCGAATGAGTATGATATATGGCGATCGGGCGTTTGACCCATTCGTCTTTAGCCGCTGCCGGTATTGTAAGATGGTCATAATATTTAACCATGGCCAGATAATCTTGATCCCGGCCCATCAGTTCCACCCGGGCAATTTTTTTCCTTATTGCCGTCACCCGGTAATGCAGCCCGCCGGCGCTAATAATTTCGTCGCCGATATAGGGATGGCGCGAAGTTATGGTCACCAGACCGCCCTTTTGATTGACGAAACGGTAATTGTTGCCGGTTTGATGGTCGTTGTTTGCTTTATTGCCGCCTTGCACAATCAGGAATAATAGCGCCAGCAGTAATAATAAACCCAACGGAAAAACAGTTTTAAATTTGCACATCACGCCACAACTCCCTGATTATACCTGAAAGATGCTTGAAATAACTTAACTTAAAAGAATTTTTCCCCGAACCGGCGGAGAATTATTATCCTTTTGCCGAGAAAAAAATATAATGCTGTATCTAGTGTTGTGCCATTTGCGCGGAATAAAAACAAGCTCCGGGAGTTGGTTGCTGATGAATAACCAAGAAACGCCGCCTTGTCCCAGCGGACGTTACTTAAAGATTGCCGCAGGCGACACCCTTTACCTGATTGCCCAGCGGGTGGGCACCACAGTTTCCGAATTGCTTTTGTTAAATCCTGGTCTGGATCATTTGCAGCTGCAGATCGGGCAACTGCTGTGCATCCCTCAGCGACCCTGTCCTTCCATGGTTTTCTGGGAAGTATCACCGGGCGATACTCTTTTTACTATCGCCAAAGCCTCCGGTACCACCGTAGGGAAGCTGTTGGAGTTAAATCCGGGCATTGATCCCTTGAGCTTGCAGATTGGGCAGGCGGTTTGCCTGCCCGGGTAAGCAAAGTCTCGAGGTTCGAGGTTCGAAGTTCGAGGTTCGATTTAAAGCTACTGGGCAGTGAGTTTACTGTTCACGCGTTACTGTTTGGCGTGCCTGGGCTTAGAGTACCAACAAACACTGAACAGTAACAGCCGATTTGATCGGGGCAGACAAATTTACTTTCCAGCCAGGAAAATAAATTCGTCATGCAGAAAAGGACATGCATATGACGATATCTGACGACATCTGGCGTTCGACAATTCATCAACAATTCTTCAAGACGAACAGCACTTATAGACGCAACGCGCCGCTAAACTGGAGGAGAGTAGAATGGAAAAGGTTAGAGATAGGGATAGGGATTTAAAGCGCTATACGCTGCTGGTGTCATCCGCCGCCGGTTTTCTGGCGCCTTTTATGGGCAGTTCGGTCAACCTGGCGATCCCGTCCATCGGTCTGGCATTTAACGCCAGTACTTATATGTTAAGCTGGCTGGCGACCAGTTATATCCTGGCCTCGGCAGCCTTATTGCTGCCCTTTGGACGCTTGGCCGATATTATCGGCCGGAAGAAAATATTTGTCATTGGTATAATTACTTTCTGCCTTTTTACGCTGCTGTGCGGGCTGGCTTGGTCCATTGAGTCCCTGGTAGTCTTCCGTGTCCTGCAGGGTATTGCCAGCGCCATGCTTTTCAGCACCAGTATGGCCATCCTCACCTCGGTATTCCCGCCCTATGAACGGGGTAAGGTGTTGGGCATCAACGCGGCTGCCGTATATGTAGGCTTGTCTTTGGGACCGGTTTTGGGCGGGGTAATTAATCACAACTTTGGCTGGAAGTACATTTTTTTAATGACCGCGTTGATTTCCCTTGGTGTTGTTGTGCTTGCTTTGGGCAAGCTGAAAGGCGAATGGACCGGCGCCCGGGGTGAAAAATATGACTTTGGCGGCGTGGCTTTATATGTGGTCGGTCTGGTGGCGCTGACCTATGGGTTTTCGTCGGTGGCCGCTTCCCAATGGGCCTGGCTCTTTATGGGAGTCGGCCTGGTTTTGATAGTATTATTTGTCATGTGGGAGGTGCGTGTGCGGCAGCCGATGATAGACATGCACCTGTTCACTAACAACCCCCCCTTTGTTTATTCCAATCTGGCGGCGCTTATAAATTACAGCGCCACCTTTGCGGTGGGTTTTCTGCTTTCTTTGCACTTGCAATTAGTAATGGGTTATAATTCCCAGGCTGCCGGACTGATTCTGCTCGCCCAGCCGGTTTTAATGGCGGTGGTATCGCCAATTTCCGGCAGATTTTCCGACTTGGTGGAACCACGGATCTTGTCCTCCTGGGGCATGGCCCTGACCGCTTTGACCCTGGTTTGTCTTTGTTTTATTAGCGCGACTATGCCCTTGTGGATCTTGATAGCCGATCTGGCCGTTCTGGGCATTGGCTTGAGTTTGTTCTCCACCCCCAACAGCAACGCGGTAATGAGCGCGGTGGAAAAAAGTTATTATGGGGTTGCCGCTTCTGCCCTGGGGACTATGCGCATGGTCGGACAAGCTTTAAGCATGGCGATTGTGACCATGGCCTTGGCAATGTATGTGGGGCATACTGAGCTCACCGCCGTTAATGGCGAACATCTTTTGGCCGGCGCCAGACTGGCGTTAATTATTATGTCCGTGCTTTGTTTTGTGGGTATCTTTGCCTCCCTGGCCAGAGGCAAAGCCGGAGGGGCGAAAGACACAGCCGCCAAATTGTCCCGGGCCGGCGGCCGGGCTGGCAATGCCGGCCCAAAGGGCGAAAATTAAATTTCAATCTTTTTTAATCACTTCTTGCAATTAAGCTAAAATGTGTCACACATACTCGATAGATTTGAGGGAACCATAACATTGAAAGTGAGAAACAACTAATTGACAAAAGGGGGTTATTTTAATTGGCTACAGGACAAAGGAGTAATCGTAAACTGGTCCCACAGGCTTCCCAAGCGATGGAACAATTTAAATATGAAACAGCGGCCGAACTGGGCATTCCCAACTATCACGGTTATCTTGGCGACGTACCTTCCCGGATCAACGGTTCGGTAGGAGGCAACATGGTCAAGAAAATGATTGCCTCTTACGAACAGAGTCTGGCTCAAGGTCAACAACCGCCGACTCCCCAGATGACCAACAAGCTTTAAGACAAGTAATCAAAATACTGCCGGCCTGAAGAAGGCCGGCAGTATTTTGATCGTTACTGTTCAGTGTTTGTTGATCCTCAAAGTGAATACGGCACGCCAAACCGTTAACCGTAAGCGATTTCTCAGCGAGCATGAGCGCACGGTTAACGGTTTGGTGTGCCGCTCGATGCCGAACAGTAACGTGTGAACAATAACTTTCTATCGGGAACTTTGGAAAGGGATGGGTAGCCTGCTTGGCATATATTTGCATAAATTTTTATTTTTCGGATACCATAGCCATGGAGGTGAAAAAATGGCCAATATCAAATGTAATGTTACGGAGTGCGGTTTTAATAATTCCGTGGAATGCGCGGCTCCGATGATCCACGTGGATCGGAACAGTACCAAAAGCGCCGGCACTTCGGAACACACCAAATGTGAAACTTTCAAGCCCAAGAAATAGGATGATAATCTACCAGAAGAAACCGGCACAATGGGGTGCCGGTTTTTTTTCTTAACAGTCATTCTTTTTAGCAGTAACCATTTAAGGATTGTTTTTCTCAAATCTTTTCTGCTAAGACTTGATTTAATGTGCTGTTATAATTAAAATATATTTGTTAGTGGTTACGGGGTTAAATTGTTTTTCATAGTCGCATTATATAAAATAACCAGATTAAGGGGGAATTAGTTTGAGTTTTGAAGTTTACAGACCGAGATCTACCAGAGATAACATGGTGGCTTTAACCAAGCACCACATCAGGTTGGGCGGCAAACTGGCAGAAAAATTAGGCAGCGGACGGGTGGAGGTGGCCTATGATAAGGAAACAGGCAAACTCAGGATCCGTGGCGTGAAAGAGGGCGGCATGCTGCTGAATAAAAACAAAATTGGCGCCCGGGGTATTTTTAGCTTTTTTAATATCGAAGACAAAAAAGGCAATTATCGCGCTGATTATGATGAAAAGACCAAAGTGGTTTATGTTTACCTGCATCCGGCGGACTAAACAGCTGCTGCTAATACCAGTTTAAAATGTGTATTAGCAGCAGCCTTTTTACGATTAACAATTTAGTGGACCGGCGCGACAAGTGTTTGGCCTGGCGCCGAAAACCTGTCGC
>WQUS01000116.1 GCA_009781965.1 Bacillota bacterium
AAAGC
This sequence comes from Bacillota bacterium, assembly GCA_009781965.1. Taxonomy (GTDB): domain Bacteria; phylum Bacillota; class Desulfotomaculia; order Desulfotomaculales; family Desulfallaceae; genus BRH-c8a. Next base: position 6 of record WQUS01000116.1, read on the forward strand.
CGTTTTCAGCCGCACAACTACCGGTTGCGCGGGAGGCAAGGTCGGACTGGGGCTGTCAAATCAATTTGCCGATGGGATGGAGTATTTTTTATCTACCGGCAATGAAAGATTACCCGAAGGAGAGGGCTACAAGAAAACTCCCGCATTAGCAAAAGAATTTATGGAATCATTGCCTACAACCGATATAGCCGAACAATTATGGTATGTTTGAAGAGATGGAAGTCAACGTACAGAACAGTTTTCCTGACAAAGACAGCTGGAGCAAAATAGCTAAACGGATTTAATAGCAACGTTACTATCATTGTCCGATCTTAGCGGTGCAACCCAACACCTAGCGGTGCAATATTGCAACAGGCAATCTCTGTAAGCAACCAATACCTGCAGGAATACCAAAGCCAACATGATTTGATTTCTACGGATTATGCAAAATAACCAGGTTAATAGCAGCCGGACTTGAGAACTGCTGCAATAATGCACCGGATTGAATTGACAGGCTCTGTATTAAGATATAGAATATTTATATTCCCCAGCGTTGCTTAAAGACTATAAAAGCCCCGATTTACTCTAAATTCACTGTTAGCAGTATCCACCGCCGGGTGCTTTTTATTGTGGCATGAGAATTGTATAATCATTTTGGGTATAAGTATTTTACAGTTATCGCCCAATAACCTATTTAAGTTACCATCATTCATTTGATTTACTTTGATTTATTTACAAACTATCTAAACTTTATCTAACAATCAAGGAGGTATGAGCATGAAACTGGAAAGAATCGACCACATTTGTATCGCGGTTAAGGATGTGAAGAAGGCTGAAGAAGTCTATTCCAAGGCTTTTGATATTAAAGGAATGGACTATTATGTTGATGAAAATGAAAAGATCAACGTGGTTAGATTCATGATCGGTGAGGTTGGCTTTGAACTTATGGAATCTACCAGTCCCGACGGGGAAGTCGCTAAATTCATCGAAAAAAATGGCGAAGGCGTTTTCTTAATTTCATTTAAAGTGCCGGACACAGTGGAAAGCCTGGAAGAATTGAAAACAAAAGGCTTGCCCCTGATTGATCAAAAACCGCGTAAATGGCGCGACAGCAATTTTGCTTTCTTACATCCCAAAGGCTTGAATGGAGTATTGGTGGAAATAATCGACTAAATTAAAGAGAGTACAATAGAGTACAATAAAGAGTACAATAAGATTCCATCTGCGCGGCTAAAGCCGGTGGGCAGGTACTCGGTTAGGGCTAAAAAGATACTAAGCGAGGTTTTAAAATGAGGTATGGAGAAACAGGTTATAATTTAGAAATTGATTTATCCCGGGGGAATATTGAACGGGTGGAAACAGACCCGGGCTTGACTGAACAGCATCTTGGCGGTAACGGTACGGCCGCTAAAATAATCTGGGATCGGGTGTCGCCTGAAACAGACGCCTTTTCTCCAGATAATCTACTCATCTTCAGCGCCGGACTGTTGGTTGGCACGCCTGTTCCCGGTTGTAACCGGACTATGGTGGATACTATTTCCCCCCAGACCAACTTCTTTTCACATTCCATCTTTGGCGGTTATTTTGGCCCGGAACTAAAACATGCCGGCTACGATAAAATCATCATTCGCGGCAAGGCTCCCGAGCTGGTTTATTTGTGGATTCACAATGACAAAGTCGAAATCCGGGACGCCTCCCACCTGAAAGGAAAAGGCGCTCAGGAAACCGCGGTAATGATTAAAGAAGAGTTAAAGGATCAAAAGATTCAGGTGGCCGCCATCGGCCTGGCCGGAGAAAACAGGCTGTTCATGTCCACCATCGAACACTGCAACGCCTCCGCAGCCCGCGGGGTAGGCGTAGTCATGGGCGATAAGAGACTTAAGGCCATCGCCGTCCGGGGCACGAAAGACTTTCAGGTGGCCAATCCGGAAGAACTCTTCAAGTTATGCTTGAAACACAGTCAGGATATGCAAGCCAGCCCCTTCGTCGGGGACCTGATGGCCATTGAGTGGAACGACGCTTTCCATCACGACAACTTCTCCTGGGGTAATGTGCGGGTGCGCAGAAAGGGTTATTGGAACCAGGAACTGGAGGACCGCTGGAAAGACTATACTCTCAAAATTCGTGACCGGCTGCAGGGTTGTTACAATTGCCCAAAAAACTGCCATCTGGTGGTTAAACCACCCGGCCGGCAGCGTTATATGTTGAAATGCTACGGAAAAGGCACTTGGCATATGGCGGCCTTTAAAGAAGTGGACTTTACTTTTGACATCCTGGCCCTGAGTCAGGAATACGGCGTGGATAGTTACGCGGCGCCACAAGCAATAGCTTACGCCATTGAGCTTTACGAAGCCGGTATTTTAACCGATCAGGATTTGCCTGATTTTCCGGCGGACAGCGGGGACAGATTTTATTATCTGCTGGAAAAACTGGTCCGGCGGGAGGGAGTCGGCGACATTCTGGCTTACGGTCTTTACCGGGCGGCCCGCATGATTGGTAACGGCGCGGAGAAGTATGAGCACAACACCATTAAAAAATTTGAGCAAGTACCGGTCAAACTGGGCAAAGTTAACTATCCCTACTACCTGATGTATTGCACCAGTGATAAAATGGCCATTAATCAGACCGAAGGTTCCTATCCTCAGGATCCCATTGCCGATCTGGAGGAACGGCAAAAGTTCGCCGATGAATGGCTCTCGGCGCCCAAAAGGTTTCAAAGATACTTTATGGAATGGGAGCCGCGCAGCAATCCTTCCGTGGAAGCGTCAGTCAATATTTGCGACTGGAACGAAACCATGCATTACGTTGACGACGCCACCGGTCTGTGCGCCTTCTGTTCATCCTTTAGAGGGCAGTTCGGCGGCAGTACCGCATACCATGTTTATAATATCCCTACTTTTATTAATTTGGCCACCGGCTTGAATCTTGACGCCGACGACCTGTGGCAAGTCGCCAGGAGAAACCGGAACCTGGTCCGGGCGATCAATGTCAGCCGCGGTTTAAGAAGAATTGACGAAAAGCCGCCCGAGGATCACTGGAAGGTCAGAGAGCCGGAAAAGGAACAGGAGCTGCTGGACGAATATTATAAATTTAAAGGCTGGACCAACGACGGCATTCCGACCAAAGCGACCTTGGATAAACTAGGGTTGGACTACGTGGCGAAAGAATTGATCAAGCGGGGCATCCTGACCGGCGACGAAGATAATTCCTATACGGAAACGCCCTGTTACGAAGGCAAAAGTAAAGAGGAAATCGAACAGTTTTCCTCAATGCGCAAGTCCGCGCAGTTTACTTTGACTGATTACCTGCACAAGAATAAATAAGAGCAATGGTCCGAGGTGAAAACAAAATGGATGGGCAAGTAAAACAAAAAATAAAAACCATTAAGGTTGACCTGGACAAGTGCAATGGCTGCCGCGCTTGCGAGATCGCCTGCGCGGCCTACCACGCCACACCGAAATACAGCAATTTCAATCCGGCCAGGTCCAGGGTCCGGATGGTTATTGACGAGCGAAACGATGAATGGGTAGCCATTCGCGCCACCGATTACACTAAAGCAGGCTGTGACGGCAGACGCACCTATACCATTAACGGCAAAGAGTACAGCGAATGCAGCTTCTGCGGTTCCGTTTGTCCCACCAGGGACCTGTTTAAGGAACCTGATTCCGGCCTCCCGCTGAAGTGTGACATGTGTGAAGGTGAGGAAGTGCCCATGTGCGTACAAATATGCAGCCGTGACGCCCTGACTTACGAAGAAAAGGAAGTACATGAAGAGCCGGCCGAAACAGTAAAGCTGAATGAAATGGAAATTGGGTTAAAATCATTGATCGATCAGTATGGGGTTCAGAAACTAACAGATACCTTCGCCAGAATGTTACAGAAATAAATCGCAGCCATAATTGTACCAGCATTGCAAGCACCATTCAGAGGAGGTAAACCGGTGAATTTTGAATTAATGGATTTCCCGGAAGTGTTTAACAGCGCCGAACGCCTGGTTGACTGGAACGTTAAAGAAGGCCGTAAAGACAAGACCGCCCTCTATTATTTTGAGGAGCAGATCACTTATGGCCAGGTGCTGGACAAAGTCAACCGCTCCGGAAATGCCTTCGCGTCTTTAGGTTTGGGTTTGGAGGACCGGGTGGCAATCCTTACTTTAGACTGTCCCCAATTTATCTATGCCCTTTTCGGCTTGCAGAAGCTCGGCGCAGTGCCGATTGGCTTAAACACCATGTTGAGCCGGGAAGACTATCTTTACATGCTCAACGACAGCCGGGCCAAAGCGATCGTGGTCAGCCATGAGCTTTATCCGGTGATTGCTGAACTCAAAGATAAGCTACCATTCCTGAAGCATGTTATCGTCGTCGCCGATAAACAGGACGGCACCCAAGGGGAGCAGATCGAAGGTACTATTGACTATAACAGCTGGGTAACCGGCTTCCCCAATACTTTGACCTGCTTCCCGACCAAGCCGGACGATCAGGCTTTCTGGCTTTATTCCTCCGGCACCACCGGCGATCCCAAGGGGATTATGCACTCGCACCATACCATGGCCTACGATGGTGAGGCGATTGGTAAGAGACACTTGCAAATGACCGAGAACGATATTGTTTTCTCGGTAGCCAGGCTGTTCTTCGGTTATGGCTTCGGAAATTCCATCTGCTTCCCATTCTATGTGGGCGCCGCTACGGTTTTGCATCCGGGCCGCCCTCTGCCCGAGCACCTGTTGAGCGTGGTGGACAAATACAAGCCGACTATGTTCTTCGGCGTGCCCACCTCCTATAATCAGCTGCTGCAGATTCCCGACTTTGCCTCTAAGTACGACCTTAAGTCACTGCGCATCTGCTGTTCCGGCGGCGAGCCCCTGCCCGGCGCGGTCTGGAAAAAGTGGATGGACATCACCGGCGTAGAGATTCTGGACTGCATCGGTTCTACCGAAGTACTGCACTACCACATCGGCAACCAAATTGGCAAATCCAAGCCTGATTGCACCGGCAAGCCGATCTTCGGTTATGAGTGCAAACTGGTGGATGAAAATGGTATGGAAGTGCCCCAAGGCGAGCAAGGCACCCTGATGATCAAGTGCGGCAGTAAGGCCATTGGCTATTGGAACAAAATGGAGAAAACCAACAACACCTTCCGGGGCTGGTGGGTGTACAGCGGTGATACCTATAGGATTAACGAAGAGGGCGACTGGGTCTACTGCGGCCGCGGCGACGACATGATCAAGGCCGGCGGAATCTGGGTTTCCCCCGCCGAAGTGGAAGCCTGCCTGATGACCCACCCGGCGGTATTGGAGTGCGGCGTGGTAGGCGTGCCCGACCAGGACAACCTGTTTAAACCCAAGGCTTTCGTCGTCTTTAAGGATGGCATTAACGTTTCCGATGATCTGAAAGAAGAAATCAAGAAGTACGTGAAAACTACTATTGCTCCCTATAAGTTTCCCCGTTGGATCAAGGAAATTAAAGAACTGCCCAAGACTCCTACCGGTAAGATTAAACGCTATGTGTTGAGAGAAATGGACAAGGGCGAAATCAACATTGATAAAAAAGACCGCTGACAAAATTACCGGATGCAAATAAGAAGTGATAGGAAGATAAAACGGCCGCAAGCGGCCGTTTTATCTTCCTATCACTTCTTTAATTTGATCTGATATTTTTTCGCTTTCCTGACAATGGTCGAGTGGTCGACGCCTAAAGCACTGGCAGCCTTGCGGCTGGAACTGAATAAATCCAGGGCCCGGGAAATCAGTTGCTCTTCCAGGATATGACGGGCTTCGTGCAGCTTGATTAGATCCGTTATGATTACCCGGCCGCCATGCATGGTATTGCCAAAATAATCAAACATTGTTTCATTTTCCGGCTCGATAAGATCTTCTTTGGAACAGACAATTAAACGTTCAATAAAATTATCCAGTTCCCGCACATTGCCGGGCCAACCGTGATTTTCCAATCTAAGGAGCACATTTTGCGAGAAAGATTTGTTTAATTTGTATTGACGGTTGTATTTTTGCAAAAAAAAGCCGGTTAGCGGCAAAATATCTTCTTTGCGTTCTCTCAGGGGCGGTATATGTATGGGGACGACGTTAAGCCGATAAAATAAATCTTCTCTAAACTTTTTTTCTTTAATCATTTCGCTCAGGTTTTTATTGGTTGCCGCGATAAACCGCACGTTCACCTGTTGCGGTTTAAGCCCTCCCACCCGCATGATTTGGTTTTCCTGCATCACCCGCAAAATTTTTACCTGCGACGCTAAAGGAAGCTCACCCACCTCGTCAAGCAACAAGGTCCCTTCGTT
>WQUS01000117.1 GCA_009781965.1 Bacillota bacterium
AACTTCCTTTAGCAAACTCGGCTTAAAAATTTGCTTTCTCGGACAAGGGGGTAGTCTGCCCTTTTTTAGTGGTTTACCCAAGGCTGGCGTTTTCACGCTAGCCGCTCACATTCGCGCCGAAAACTTCTCCGGCCACACCGCCAACATAACTGGCATCATAGCCTAAGTCAGACACAACACTGGCACTTTTAACCGCGCCTGAAACATAGCAGTTTGTTACGCTGCCGGAGAAAACTTCAGCCGCCACGCCGCCTACAACATATACACCGGTTACCGGGCCAGTGATATTGCAGCTTGTCACATCAGTGTAGACAGCTTCCCCGGCCACACCGCCAATGAAAGCGTCTGTACCGCTGACCGCACCGTTAACATTACAGTTAGTCACACTGCCGTATAAAACACAACCAGCTATGCCGCCAACATCAGCTCTACCGCTGATCGGCCCTGTTACAGTGCAATTAGTCACGCTGCCGCCATCAACATAGCCAGCCACGCCACCAAGGAAAATGTCTGTACCGCTGACCGTACCAGTAACATCGCAATTGGCTACACTGCCATCTAAAACATCCCCTGCTATGCCGCCAACACCAGCTACGCCGCTGATCGGCCCTGTTACAGTACAATCAGTCACGCTGCCGCCATCAATACAACCGGCCACGCCGCCAACACTGTATCCTCCCACAACATTGGTTACCGAGACATTCAGGTTTTTCACTGCTGCCGTGCTGCCGCTGATATAGCCAAACAACCCGACATAATCAATGTCTGGGGTATTAATAAACAACCCGGAAATTGTGTAGCCGGCGCCGTCAAAATGACCCCGGAAAGGATTATCCCCGGTCCCAATGGGTATCCACCCCTGCCCGCTGCTGTAATTGATGGGACTGGACAGATCAATAGTATTACCCAGCCGGTAATAATATACCTCGCTGGACACCGTACCTGAGTTCACCTCACTAGCCAGCTGAGCTAATTGCTCCGAAGTAGCAATGATAAATGGGTCGGCGCTTGTGCCGTTACCGCCCGCAAAACTGTAATGAGTGACACCACCTCCGCCGCCACTACTGCCTCCGGCGGCAGCAACCGGATCAGCCGCCTGCGCCGGCTGCAGCACCGGGGTGAAAGCAAATGCGGCCATCAACAACAAAACCAAGGCCATCAACAATGAAAGTCTCCGCTGGGCGATTCCTTTTCTCAATGGAAACATAAAATTTAAATTCCCTCCTTAACCAGTTGCTTTAATTCAGTTGCTTTGACGCAACTTTCGCTATCTTCAATCAACTATCCGGGCAACTATACGGCAATTATCCGGGCGCTTACCTCTTCCGCCACCCCTCCTCACCAATAAATTGTCGGATCTATCCGGTCACCTTTAACACAATACTGGGCAAGTATGTAAAAATTCTATAAATTATTACCTACTTCCTGCCAAATTCTGCCCTTCTGCCGCAAAATTGCTGCTACTTCTTTAGCAATCGCGTATCCGCTGAAACATCCTGCCCTATTATTTTTTAAATGGGGCCATTATCTGCATATAAATCATTTATTATTATGCAGATAATTGATTTTGATCTGTCTACTATTCCACTTTGAGGAGTAAAAAACCGGCAGTTGCCGCTCACCTCAAGTGGGTCAGCCGGCAACTGCCGGTTCGTTTTACTGACGCTTACTGCCGTTCATTGCCGCTCACTGCTGTATACCGCAGTTTACTGCCGCCGCTTGCTACTGCTTTTCACTTACTGCCGTTTATTCCGCCATTCACTGCTACCGCACCGCTGTCGCAAAACGGTGCAGCATAGCTGCCACTTCCGCTCGCATGGCCGTACCTTGCGGATCAAAGAGATTATTCGGCTTGCCGCTCAAAATACCTTGTTTAACCAATGCATTAACGGAATCTTTCGCATAGCCGCTAATTTTGCCCTGGTCGGCAAAGTTTTTAGCTGCTCCGGCAGCAGACGGTATTTGGCCGCTGAATTGCTCGTAACGGTAGAGGAGCGCCGCCATTTGCTCCCGGGTCACTAACCCGTTGGGGGCAAACTTGGTGCTGCTGACACCTTTGACAATATCGTTTGCCGCCGCCCAGCGGACCGCCTGAGCATAATAAGCGTCTGGCTGCACATCGGTAAAAGGTTTGCCGCCGCCGGCCGCCGGGCTGCCTGCCGCACGCCACAGCACCGTCACAAACATGCCCCTGGTCATGGAACTGTTGGGGCTGAAAGTGGTCGCGCCGGTACCGTTGAAAATACCGTTCGCCACCACATATTCCACGTCGCTATAAAACCAGTCGGTTGACTTGACATCATTAAAGGGATTCTGCCAGCCGCTCGACGGCTGCCCCGGTGTTGGAGTTGGATTAGGTGTCGGCGTGGGCACAAAGGGCGTTGGCGCGCCTGCCGTCCACTTAGCGTAAATCGTGGTATTGCCGGTGATCCCTTTGGTAAAATCAAAAGCCACAGTTAATTCTTTATCACTGTACCAGCCAGCAAAGGTAAATCCGTCTTTGGTCGGGTCGGCAGGTTTGGTTACTTTAGCTTTGTACGCCACGCTCTGGCTGCTAATGGTGCTGCCGCCATTGGTGACAAAGGTTACCTTGTATTTGGAGCTGCCGCCGCCACCGCCACCGGTACTGCTACTGCCGCCGCCGGTGTTGCCGCCGGGTCCGATCAGCGCCAGATGGCCCGGCATGCCGACGGTTTGTCCAAATCCGGGCAAACCGTTGTTAGCCACTGTCCATACCGGAACATTAAACCGGCCGCCAATCGTGCCGTCACTTCTGATCTTCTCCGCAGTTATATCGGCGCCGTTTAAGCCACTGCCCACATTATATGTTGCAGCCGGCGTCGGGAAGGAGGCGCCGCTGCTGGTCATGCCGCTAAAAGCCACATTGCCCGACAGGGTACCGCCGTCGTTGGATCCAACCACGCGCCCGATTGATGGCGGATCGGCATTACCGCTTACACCATGCCAAGTCACGCTTGGGTTTAAAGCGGCGCAGTTTTGCACAGTGGCACTATAGCCATCTATGCTTCGCACAAGTCCTGCCACCCCGCCAACGGTATCTCCGCCGCTAACCGGGCCTGCGGCATAACAGTTAGTCAATTGAGCACTGCCGGCAGGAAGACCGTCACTGCCATTATTGCTTAAAACAGCTCCCGCCACGCCGCCAACATAATAACCTGCACCGTTAACCGTGCCTGTAGAGTAGCAGTTAGCCACACTGCCGGCGTAAACATTCCCCACCAGACCGCCGACATAATCGCCGGCGCCGGTTACCGGGCCGGTAGCGTAGCAGCCGCTCGTACTGCCGCCGGCAACTTCACCGGCCACACCACCGACAAAACTGACATAACCGAGGCCGGGAAATGAGAAGCCTGTGCTGCTAACCGGGCCGGTAGCATAGCAGCCGCTCATATTGCCGCCGGCAATTTCACCGGTCACACCGCCGACGCCGGCCGCGCCACTGACCGCACCGGTGGAGTAACAGCCAGTTAAACTAGCAGCGTCATAATCCACCCAACCGGCCACGCCGCCAACGAAGCTACTGTCGCCGCTAACCGTACCGGTAGCATAACAGTATCCCATCACGCTGCCGGAATCAACATAACCGGCCACGCCGCCAACGAAAAAGTCTGTTCCATTAACCGCACTTGTAGCATAACAGTATTTCACCACACTGCCTTCGCCAATAGAGCCCACCACACCGCCAACGGTAAATACGCCGCTGACAGATCCTGTACCTGTAACAGAACAGTTAGTCACGCTGCTGCCATAAACATAGCCAGCCACGCCACCAACACAAAAGCCTCCCGCAATACCGGTTACCGAAACATTCAGGTTTTTCCCCTCTGCCGTGCTGCCGATGATATAGCCAAACAACCCGACATAACCATCATTCGTGTTAATAGACAGTCCGGAAATTGTGTGACCGGCGCCATCGAAATGACTTTGGAAAGGATTAGACTCGGTTCCGATGGGCGTCCATCCCGACCCGCCGCTATAACCGGACAGATCGATGTCATTACCCAGCCTGAAATAAAAAGCCTCACTGTATACCGACGCATTAACCGCACTGGCAAATCCGGCCAGCTGGTCCGCCGTAGTAATAACAAACGGATTGCCGCTTGTTCCGTCGGGGGGTGAAAGTGGTACGCCGCCACCGCCGCCTCCACCTCCGCCGCCACCGGCAACAAGCGCCTCAGCCGCATAAGCCGTATGCAGCGCCGGGGTGAAAGTAAAAGCCCCCATCAACAATATAACCAGAGCCATCAACAATGAAAGTCTCCGCTGGGCGAGCCCTTTTCTCAATGGAAACATTGAATTAAATCCCTCCTTAATCAGTTGCTTAAAAATCAGTTGCTTAAACCAGTTGTTTTGACGCAACTTTCACTATCTTCAATTAGCTGTGCGGGCAATGATCCGGGCGCCTAGCTCTTCCGCCACCCCTCCTTGCCAATAATTTGCCTATCAAATCCATCCGGTCATATTTAAGCAAAAGTTTGGTCATATATGTAATATTTCGATGAATTGTTATCTATTTCCTGCAAATGACTCACGCCGATATGTCATCAGCAGATCTTGCGTATATGGCCCCATTACTTTAATTAATAATTTTTACTAATAATTTTTGCTTGTGTTAATTGTCCATACTTGTGTTATTTGCTCAATTGCTGCGGCAGTTTGCGGCAGAGGTGCAAATTTTTGCAGGAATAAGTAAATAATGCATCGAATTGTTTGTCTATTCAGTTATCATTAACCTTGGATTACCGGATGCATGCAGCAAATAAGTAATCGGGAGGGTTGTGCAGTAAAGCTGGCGGCGTACCACGTAAAACGTACAAACTGCACGGAAATATTGAGCGGAAAATGATTGAAAAAACCGAACATTGCCTGAAAAACAACCTGAAAAAACAAATTAAACCCACAAAAAATCAACCGGTTAAAATGTGCGCAGAGAGGAAGCAGAAAGGAGGAATAATTTTGCATAAAAGTAAAATACGTAAGCAAAGGTTTTGCCTGGTGATGGCGCTATTGTTTATGCTAATGATCGTCAGCCCACCGGGTACGGCCCTGGCATCGGCCAGTGTAAGCGCGGCAACTCCTCCTCCGACAGTCAGCGGCGGCACGAATCATCAGTTAAGTGCGGTGTCCTTTTTATTTGACGCCGGCCAGCTGCAGACAGGCGATAGCTGCACTATCAGCCTGCCCCCAAACTTTCAGTTTTTAAAAGCAGGCGGCGGCGTGATGACCACCCTCGACTGGTCGGCCAGCTCAACTGTCGGCGGCAGCGTCTACTACGGCCAAACTAATGGTAATTATTTAGTGTTCCCTGCCGTAAGCAATGCAGGCCTTGCAATTATCGGCAGCCCTAGCTATATTGATGTTACCGTCACTGGTAATGTGTATAACTTTGGTCCTATGGATCTTTATCTAAATAATATTTTGGTTGACAGTGGTTATGGGGGAGATATTCCTCTAACGATTACCCCTACCAACGGCAGCGGTTTCGTTAACACCACTGTTATAGTAGGCAGGGTGAACGCGCCTGTGAACGGCGCCGGTACCAGCGCAAACCCATATCTTATTTCTTCGGCAGATCAGCTGGCCTGGCTGGCTGGTGAGGTAAACGCCGGCATATCGCCCTATGCCGATGGGGGCGTCTATTATAAGCTGGACAGCAATATCGATCTAAGTGGCTATAGCAGCGGTACTGGCTGGGTTCCCATTGGGTATGAGGACGTCAGCGGCAATGCCAGCCATCCCTTCCAAGGCCATTTTGATGGCGTCAACCACACAATATCCGGGCTGTCGATTAACGACCCGAATAACGGCTTCAACGTCGGGTTATTTGGCTATATCAGCGGCAACTCGGCAGTGGTGCAAAACCTGAATGTCTCGGTAGCCGGTCTGGCGGGAGACTCTAGCATTGGCGGCATAGCCGGTTATCTTGAAAATGGGAGCATCACCAATTGTACCGTTAGCGGGCCCATCAGCGGCGGCAGTGATGTCGGCGGCGTGGTCGGAGATGTTAGTGGCGGCAGCGTGACTAATTGTACCGTTAGCGGGTCAATCAACGGCACAGCTTATGTTGGCGGCATAGCCGGGGATGTTTATAATGGCGGCAGCGTGACCAATTGCAATGTTAGCGCTTCAGTAAACGGCACAGACACTTTCATTGGCGGCGTGGGCGGCGTGGCCGGGGCTGTGGAAGATAACGGCAGTTTATCCAATTGTCATTCCACCGGTGCGGTTAGCGGTGTAATTGTTGTCGGCGGCATAGCCGGGGAAGTATACGGCAGCAGTGTAACCGGCTGCTATGCTACCGGCCCGGTTAACAGCAGCGGCGTTTTAAACGCTAACCCTGACTATGGTATTGACTGTTATGCCGGCGGCGTGGTCGGGGAACTTACCGGCGGCACGATGCAAAGTTGTTATGCTACCGGCCCGGTAACCGGCGACGGCAATTATATCGGCGGTGTGGTGGGAGATGTTTTCGGCGGCAGCGTACTCAACTGCTATGCCACAGGCACAGTCACAGGTACAGGTTATTGCGTTGGCGGCGTGGCCGGCCTTGTTGCCGACGATGTTGACGCCAATGATAATCCGATCAGCAGCGGTCACTTGGCTAAATGTTACGCCACAGGCGCGGTTAGCGGCGGCGATGGCGTCGGCGGGGTGGTCGGCCTTGTCAGAAGCGGGGTAGGCTATACCAGCACGGTGCAAGACTGCGCCGCCCTAAATCCAAGCGTAACCTGGCTTGGCATTACCGGTAATACCGATCCTCCGAGTATCGGGCGCGTGGTTGGATATAATCTTGACGGTGCTCTGTCAAGCAACATAGCCTATAGCGGTATGGCCAGCAGCGGCGCGTCCTTCCCGGCGCCGGCCAGTGCAGCCAACGATGTAAACGGCCTCAGTACAACCGCGGCTGCTATCAACAGTGACGGCACGCTGGGGAGCCGATTTACCGGTCCCACCTGGACTACGGCCAACGGCAAACTGCCCGGCTTTGGAACACCGGTAAATATGCCGGCTTATTTGCAGCCGTCAGCACCAGCTACGGTGACAGGGGTTACTGTTTCGCCAAATACCAATGTCTCCGTGGTCAAAGGCGGGAGCCAAAGATTTACCGCAACCGTTACCGGAACTAATGGCCCTGACCAGACAGTGACGTGGAGTGTCAGCGGCAGTACCAACAGCGGCACGACAATTAACAGCAGCGGCGTACTCACAGTGGCTGCTAATGAAACAGCAGCTACTTTGACTGTCACAGCAACCTCAACAGTTGACCCCAGCAAGTTTGGCACAGCGACCGTAGCGGTCCCGGCAATATTACCAGCACCAGGACCCGTTACGGTGACAGGGGTTACGGTTTCGCCAAATACCAATGTTTCCGTGGTCAAAGGCGGGACCCAAAGATTTACCGCAACCGTTACCGGAACTAATGGCCCTGACCAGACAGTGACGTGGAGTGTCAGCGGCAGCACCAACAGCGGCACGACAATCAGCAGCGGCGTACTCACAGTGGCTGCAAATGAAACAGCAGCTACTTTGACTGTCACAGCAACCTCAACAGTTGACCCCAGCAAGTTTGGCACAGTGACCGTAACGGTAACTGCCGGCGGCAACACCGGCGGCGGCAGTAGCAGCGGTGGCGGTGGCGGCACCGCCTACTATACTGTAAAGTTTGAAACCAACGGCGGCAGCAAAATCACCAATCAGAGCGTGGCTAACGGTTCCAAACTATCTCCGCCTGCCGACCCGACCAAAGACGGCTATACCTTTGCAGGGTGGTACAGCAATAAAGATTTAACCACGCCCTATGACTTTAGCAAAAAAGTAACCGGCAGTATCACTCTTTACGCCAAATGGACCGAAAGCACACAACCGAAGCCTACGCCACAGCCGACGCCAACTCCGACGCAGCCGTCAGCCGGATGGCAGAACCCCTTCAGCGACATCAAGTCAACTGACTGGTTCTATGGCGACGTGGGATATGTGTTTGGGAAAGGCGTTTTCAATGGCACCACCGCGACCACATTCAGTCCCGGCGCTTCGGTAACCAGGGGCATGTTTGTAACAGTACTCTGGCGGCAGGCCGGCAGCCCCTCGGGCAATGGCGGCGGCCAATTTACCGACGTTGAGCAAGGCGCTTACTATGCCGAGGCAGTCAAGTGGGCGGCGGCAAACGGCATTGTCAAAGGGATCAGCAACACCAAGTTTGCTCCCAACGGATTAGTGACCCGGGAGCAGATGGCGGCGATCCTCTACCGTTACGAACAGTTCAGCGGCCAAACACCTTCCGGCGCCGGAGCAACTAAAACCTTTGCCGACCAGAGCAAAATCAGCGACTATGCCAAAACCCCTGTAAACGCGCTGGTTAAGCAAGGTATTTTAAGCGGCAAGCCCAATAATCTCTTTGATCCGCGCGGCACGGCAACACGGGCGGAAGTAGCGGCGGTATTGCACCGCTTTATGGAAGCAATGCAATAAGCAGCAGTAAACAATAATCAGCAGCAGTAACAATACTACGCAGCATAAACAGCAACAAGCAGCATCAGCAGTAAATAAAAAGTAGTTGCTGTCCGGCCTTTCGCGGTTGGACAGCAACTACTTCTTTTCTTCCCTTGTTAATCTAAAAATGCCGGTTGCAATTTTTCAATGACGCCGGCACAAGGCACAACCATGTTCATTTACTGTTGCTGTTCACGCGTTACCATTTAGCATCGAGCGACACGCAAAACCGTTAACCGTGCGCTCATGCTCTCCGAGAAATTGCTTATGGTTAACGGTTTTGCGTGCCGTATTCACTTCGAGGATTAACAAACACTGAACAGTAACCGTTTGCTCACTGCAAATAGCGCATAATGATTGCAACACTTGCTTCCGGGCTTGTTTCAGCGGTGCATAAATGGATTTCCGGCGTTTCCGGTTCTTCGTAAATACTGTCAAGGCCGGTAAAGTTTTTAATTTCGCCGCGCCTGGCCCTGGCATACAACCCTTTCGGATCACGCCGCTCGCATTCTTCAAAGGGAGCGTCCACAAAGACCTCGACAAACTCGCCCTGGTCAAATAACCTCCGGGCTCCCAGGCGCTCGGACAAAAAAGGCGAAATTAAAGCCACCAGGACAATCAATCCCGCATCCACCATCAACTTGGCTACCTCGGCCACCCGGCGGACATTCTCCACCCGGTGGCTGTCACTGAAACCCAAGTCACTGTTCAGACCGTGGCGCACATGATCCCCATCCAAAATGTAGGTATGCTTACCTTCGCTATACAAACGCTGTTCCAGCAAATTGGCAATAGTTGACTTACCGGCGCCAGAAAGTCCGGTAAACCATATACAACAAGGTTTTTGTCCCTTTAACCGGGCCCGCTCAGCCTTATTCACAACAAAATTAACGGTAAAAACTTGCGTCAAGTCTTCGGTTTTCATCCGCCTGCATCCTCGCAAACTCTTGGAATGGTATGGCCTTGGGTTATATTCAACTAATTTGGCAAAGAACCTTTTTTTATTGTTGTTCCAACTCACATCTATCCACGACATACTTATAGCCCTGCTCCGTCAAAAACATCTGCCTTTTCGCGGAAAAATCCATCTCATTGGTATCTTCACTGACAATAGTATAAAACCAGGCCCGATTGTCGCCGGATTTGGGCCGCAGTATCCGCCCGAGGCGCTGGGCTTCTTCCTGACGGGAGCCGAAGGCGCCGGACACTTCAATGGCCACATTGGCATCCGGCAGGTCAATGGCGAAATTCGCCACTTTAGACACGACAATCGTTTTTATTTCGCCATTCTTAAAAGCGGTATATAAACGCTCCCGTTCGGCGCTCTTAGTGGCGCCGGTGATCAGCGGCGCGTTAAGCTCCGCGCTGATGTGCTTAATTTGGTCAATATACTGCCCGATAATGAGGATGTGATCATCCTGATGTTTTTGGAGCAGCAATGCTAACACTTTTAACTTATTGGCGTTTTCCGCGGCGATCCGGAATTTATTCCGTTTTTCCGCCACCGCGTAGGCATAGCGTTTTTCAGGGGCAAGAGCCACCCGAACCTCCGTGCAGCAAGCCTCCGCGATATAGCCGGCTTTCTCCAGGGCCTTCCAAGGCAAATCGTATTTTTTAGCGCCAATCAGCGAAAACACATCGGTTTCCAGCCCATCCTCCCGAACCAAGGTGGCAGTCAGCCCCAACCGCCGTTTGGACTGGATTTCCGAGGTCACGCGAAAAACCGGCGCCGGGAGCATATGCACCTCATCATAAATGATCAGCCCCCAATTACGGCGGTTAAATATTTCAAAGTGGGTAAAGGGACTGTCTTTGTCCCGCCGCTGAGTTAAGGTTTGGTAGGTGGTGATGGTGACCGGCTTAAGCTCCTTGATTTCGCCGCTGTATTCCCCGATATCCGCCGGGTGAAGCCGGGTTTTATCCAGTAATTCGTCCCGCCATTGCCGAAGGGCGGTGATCCCGGTGGTCAGAACCAAGGTTTCGGTGTTGACTTTTTCCATCACGGCAATTCCGACCACGGTTTTCCCGGCCCCGCAGGGCAGTACGATCACGCCGCTGCCGCCGGTAACACTGCCGCCCCCGTGAAAAGCCTCCGCCGCTTCCTTTTGGTACCAGCGCAAATCAAGATCACTGCTCAGCGGGATCTGAAAAGGGGCCGCCATGGCGTAACCAGCCAAATCCATGACCGGATAACCAATTTTCAGCAATATTTGTTTTGCCTGACCGCGAAAAGCCGGACTAATCCTGATGCGCTCCCCGGCAGGCGCCTGCAAAGCCGACCGGGCTTCGGCCAAAACATCGGCGTCGGCGCAATCTAAAAAAAGAACGCCCTCTTCTTCCACCAACCGAATTTTACCGTACCGCTTACCGTAATTTAAAATGGTGGTCACAACGATGGCGGGAATTTCATGTTTGGCGTATTGACGCAGCAAATCAACGGCCATCTCCGCCGTTGTTCCGCTTCCCGCCGCATTCCACAGGGAAAGAGGCGTTATTTTGTATGTATGCATGTATTCGGGGCTTTTTTGCAACTCCGCGAAACTGTTCAACGCATCCCTGGCTTCCTCAAACAAAGGATTCATCACTTCCAGCAGCACGGACATATCACTCTGGACAATGAGCGGAAGATTCGGCATCGTTAACTCCCCCACACACAGAAGCGGTTATTTTTCTCGATGACAGATTTCGCTTTCTTTTCCGCGCCCGGGGTCAATACCAACACGGTAGCTAAGCCGCCCTCCGATAAGGCTTGCATCCCTTTATAATTCTTTATTTCTTCCAGCAAGAAAAGATCGTCCGCCTCCACAACGGTTACGGTGCGGATCCGGATTCTCCCGCTCTGGGCTTCCCATTCCGCAAAGGCCGCTTGCACATTATCCGGCAGCGGCACGCTGGAAAAGGCCGCGCAATAACTGTTGATTTCCCGAATCAAAAGGCCAATGTGCAGCGCCTTTACCATGGCCTTAAAATCCAGCTTATAAACGCTCACTTCCTGATCGCTGACAGTCTTTTCCGCAAAGCGGTCAAAAAACAATTCATGCTGCATCCTGGTTGTTCCGTTTGGCACAACGACATCGAAATTGGGCTGGACGATAAAACCTTTTTCGGCAGCGGAAACGCTGCCCGGCTGTTTTTCCTGATATGAGTCCGTCACGCCAAACAAATAAGCGCCTAAGTCCGTTATTCTAAAATAAACGGTTTCAAAGGAGCCATAATAACTGTCAACATAATCACTGTGCGATGTCTTCTCCGCCAATACATCCACAGCGCCCAATGTCGCCAAATACTCCATTAAAACGATGCTAATGGCGCAGTGTTCGCAATCAGCCCAAGAAGCATTGTTGTAATACGCGTTATAATAATCATCCCGAATTAAAGCGCCTCCCGTGACGGCAAAAAGCTGGCGGTTAGATTTATACAGTTCTTTGGAGAAATCGTTAAACTCTAACCATTCGTTTACGGGACATTCCCGCAGATAGGAAACAATTTCCCGGCGCGGTCCGGATAGATTATAAACGGTTTTAGAAAACTTTAACTTCGCCGCGGAAATACGGGCGCATTCGTCAATAATCCGGTTGCCGTGGCGGAGGTAAGCCTCGAATAAAAACTTTGCTTTTTCAGGCATGGTCAGGCCGGCAAAAAGGGAAGCGTTTTGCGATAACACAAATTTGTCTTTGACAATATCAATCACATCCCCGCAACGCAGCAGCTGCACCAGCGCCAAACTGACAGTTGTCTCGCCGACATTGCGGATATCCTCTATTTTGCCTGTTTCGCTGTTACAAATATCGTCGTAACCGGCGAGTTTTTGAAACTTGAGGAGTGCGGTTTTGTTCATGTAACCGCCGGCTTTTGTGGCCGCTACCTTGTTATTATTAATAAAACTCAGGAGCAGGTCGAAATCTTTGAATCGGCTCTCCCGGTCAATAATAGCGGCATAGACGTCAATATTCTCCACTTCGTAAGGGTGAAAGGTACGGACATAGGGCGGGATCACCCGGGCAAGATAAGTTTGAAAAACCGGCGGAATCTCACCGTTAACGAAAAAAGCGTACAACTTTGATTCTGGCGGGCAATATCTTGCCAAATAGCCGCGACCATAATATGAATAGTAATTGGTTTTTCCCTGAAAATTATATTTCTCCGCAATCGCGGCGAGATCTTCCTCTAAAGGGCGGTATTTACTCTGGACGATACAAGTAAGCAGCGATTTTTCGTATTCATTTAACTGTTCAAACAATCCGGCGGCGGCATCAGGATTGGAATAGAAATCAAGTAATATTTTTACCGCTTCCGCTTTTTTAGTGCCGGCCGGTTTGAGCTTGAGTATGCGCAACAGCTCTGATAATGTCCCGCTGCTGCCCTGATGGGTCATGCTTTCCAAAGATTGACGCAGGTTGTCCATAAGCGCCTCCCGCTCATAAAATCATGCTGTTTAAAGCTAACAATTCCAGCACTGCAAAGCGCACTCGCTCTATAAGTGCGTCTCAAAACCATCCTCACCCAGTCTGACGAGCCGCGATAAATTCATCAATGTCCGCAACGATATACCTATCTCCAAAAGTATGCAACACGTCATAGAAAGATTCAATATAATCCATAACGCCATATTGCTTAAACAAACGCAAAGTTTCGCTTCCTTTTAGGTTATGCACGTATTTATACCGTTCAAGACAAAACACTTTAAACCTTACTACTTCCTGCATAAACAACAGCTCCTAATACTCAGGAAGCTCTAATCTTCCCGTAATCATTTCGTTTTGATAAAGTTCAAATAACTTTGGCACACTATATGTCCAAACCTTCGTTGCTTCGTTTTCCAATGCAGCGTATAACTCGGAGTTATATAATTTATCAAACGCCTCATCTTCGCTAACCTGGGTTTCCTCAATGATTTTAATGGCGAGACCCCCGATTACAACCGGGAGGATAGCGGCAAATTTATTTTTCTTCACTTGATCTTCCTCCAATCTAGTTGTATAAAAGCCTTCGCCGAAGTCCAGCATACGTTCACTTGGTAAGATTTTGGGAATTTCAACGGGGACTGTACTGCCATGATAAATAATCATTTTGCAGCCTCCAAAACCTTATTTATCTTTGTGAAACTCCCTCAACAAATCCATTAGCAACTCCATTATTAGTATAACAAATTACCAAGGTCATTTCTACCGGTTAACAACTCCGCAAACAACTCAGATGCTTCGGTTGTTTGCCAAGTGTTTGAGGATAACGGTTCAACCTTCATTGGCACGGCGGCAGTAAATTTTAAGCGTTTGACACACCATGCGTCCGGTGATATATTGAAATAAATGGATGATTATTGAAGATAAAACAATTTACTGCAGTAGACTAATCAAGCTTCCCCGTCCGGAATTCTAAGTATTGTACAACTAAAAATGGTAAACAATGCCACTCTGCTTCATTATGGCATTGGCAGTATGGCGTGATTTAATTTTATTATCAACAGTCACATGTTTATCGGTGATAGGGCTGTACCAAATATCATGGTCACCCTTTCCATGCCTAACAAACATGCAGTTGTTTTCACGTAGAATTTCCCTAACTTTTTTTTCATATTCAGCCATTACACATGCACCTGTTCACGCCGTTCCGAACGTAAACATATTGAAAGAGTTTGATTTTTCGTTCCGTTTAAAGCTAACAATTCCGGCACTGCAAACCGAACTCGCTCTATAAGTGCGTCAAGGGACCCTGACTCCAAAACCAAACCCGGTATGTTTTCGCTTGTAGCAATCCATACGGCAGTCTCATCGTCCCAGGTTAAATTAACCAAATATTCTTTCATACTTCACTTCGTTCCTTTCCCTTAAAATTTATATTGGTAAGCGGCTCATAAGGCAATCTTAGTATAGCAGCTTTTGCCCAATTTTTACAGGGATACGTCACGGGTTGTCTTTGATTTTGGATTTTGGATAACGGATAACAGTTCAATTTTCTTGGGCACGGCGGCGGTGGATTTTATCCGT
The DNA here is from genome assembly GCA_009781965.1 of Bacillota bacterium. GTDB lineage: Bacteria > Bacillota > Desulfotomaculia > Desulfotomaculales > Desulfallaceae > BRH-c8a. The sequence goes on from WQUS01000117.1 coordinate 14,499, forward strand.
TTGACACACCATGCGTCCGGTGATATATTGAAATAAATGGGGATGTGGGATTACATGAGCGCGAACAGAGAATACAAGGATAGCGTATTCACCAAGCTGTTCGGCGAACCGGACA
>WQUS01000118.1 GCA_009781965.1 Bacillota bacterium
GGGGCTGTTCATCTGCGTTACCGGGGTCTCCGGTTCGGGGAAGAGCACCCTGGTGAACGAGATCCTTTATAAGCAGCTGGCCCATGAGCTGCAGCGGGCCGGGGCCAAGCCCGGGCGCTGTCAGGAAATCCGCGGGCTGGAGCACCTGGACAAGGTGATCGAGGTGGATCAGTCGCCCATCGGCCGCACCCCCCGATCCAACCCGGCCACCTACACCGGGGTCTTCACCGATATCCGGGATCTGTTTTCCCAGACCCCCGAGTCCCGGGCCCGGGGCTACCGGCCCGGCCGTTTTTCCTTCAATGTTAAGGGCGGCCGCTGCGAAGCCTGCCGGGGGGACGGTATTATTAAAATTGAAATGCACTTCCTGCCGGATGTATACGTGCCTTGCGAGGTATGCAAAGGTTCCCGTTACAACCGGGAGACCCTGGAAGTTAAATATAAGGGCAAAAGCATCTCCGATGTGCTGAGCATGACGGTGGAGCAGGCCCTGGAGTTCTTCCGCCACTTGCCCAAGATTAAGCGCCGGCTGCAGACTCTGTACGACGTGGGTCTGGGCTATATCCGCCTGGGCCAGCCGGCGCCGGAGCTTTCCGGGGGCGAGGCCCAGCGGGTGAAGCTGGCCACCGAGCTTTCCCGGCGCTCCAACGGTAAAACGCTGTACATTCTGGACGAGCCCACCACCGGGCTGCATGTGGCGGACGTGCACCGGCTGCTGGAGGTGCTGCACCGTCTGGTGGACGCCGGCGACACGGTGCTGGTGATTGAGCATAATCTGGATGTGATTAAAACCGCCGATTACATTATTGATCTGGGTCCCGAGGGGGGCCACCGGGGCGGCGAGGTGCTGGTTACCGGCACTCCCGAAGAGGTAGCCCAGTCAACAGTCTCTTACACTGCGCCATTTTTAGCGGCCAGGTTGAAAGAAAATTAATTTGGGGGTGATTGGTTGCGGGAGAAGCTGGAACAGCTGCCGGAGAGCCCGGGGGTATATATTTACCGGGACGGGCAGGGCGCGGTGATTTACGTGGGCAAGGCGCTGTCCTTAAAGCATCGGGTACAGTCATATTTTGGCGCCGCCGCGGCCAGGAACCCGAAGGTGAAAGCTTTGATGGCCCGGGCTAAGGATCTGGAGTACATCACCACCGATTCCGAGGTAGAGGCCCTGATCCTGGAAAGCAACCTGATTAAGGAGCACCGGCCGCGGTATAACGTGTGTCTGAAGGACGACAAGAGCTACCCCTACCTGAAGCTGACTCTGCAGGAGGAGTATCCGCGGCTGCTGCTGACCCGCCGGCTGCTGAAGGACGGGTCCCGTTACTTTGGTCCTTACACCCAAGTGGGAGCGGTCCAGGAAACGCAGCGCCTGCTGCAGCGCCTTTTCCCTCTGCGCACCTGCAAGCACAAGTCGCCCCTGCCTCGCAGCAGGCCTTGCCTGAACCAGCACATTAAGCGCTGCCTGGGGCCCTGCTGCGGTTTGGTGACGGCGGCGGAGTACCGCAAGCTAGCGGACGGCGTACAGCTGTTTTTAAGCGGCCGCCAGGAACAATTGCTCAAGGACCTGCGCCGGCGCATGGAGGAAGCTGCCGGAGCGCTGGATTTCGAGCGGGCGGCCTTGCTGCGGGATCAGCTGTTAGCCGTGGAAAAGGTGGCGGAGAAACAGAAAATTGTATCGGGGGATCATGAGGACCGGGACGTGGTGGCGATGGCCCGGGAGCAGGATCAATCCTGCGTGATGATTTTCTTCGTGCGCGGCGGCAAGCTCATCGGCCGGGAACATTTCCTGCTGGACGAAACCGCGGATTTGCAGCGGGATGAAGTGATTGAAGCTTTTCTGAAGCAGTATTACCTGGAAGCCGAGTTTATTCCCCGGGAGGTGCTGACGGAAGATTTTCCGGCGGCGGAGCTGGCGGTGCTGGAACGCTGGCTTTCGGAGAAGCGGGGCGGCCGGGTGCGCATTATTAAGCCCAGGCGGGGAGAAAAGAAGAAGCTGGTGGAACTGGCCGGCCGTAACGCTTTGCTGCAGTTGGAGGAGATAGAGGCCGGCCGGGCGGCGCGCCATGATGTTTTGGTGCAGGCTTTGGACGAACTGGCTCGGGCGCTGGGCTTGGAGGCCCCGCCGGGCCGGTTGGAATGTTTCGATATTTCCAATATCCAGGGGGCGGAAACGGTGGCTTCGATGGCTGTTTTCGAGGCCGGCCGGCCGGCGCCCCAGCAGTACCGGCGGTTTAAGATTCAAACCGTGTCCGGCCCCGATGATTTTGCTTCCATGCGGGAAGCCCTGAGCCGGCGTTTTTCCCGGGGCCGCGAGGAAAGGGAACTGATTGGCACCGGTCAGCTGTCCACCCGGCAGGCCAAATTTCACCGGCTGCCCGACCTGCTGGTGGTGGACGGCGGCAAAGGCCAGCTTTCCTCCGCCGTAGCGGTGCTGGAAGAGCAAGGCTGCACCGGGATACCGGTCTGTGGGTTGGCCAAGGAGGAAGAACTGATTTTTTTGCCCGGCCGTCCGGCGCCGGTGCGTTTGCCGGAGGATTCCCCGGCCTTGCAGCTGCTGCAGCGATTGCGGGATGAAGCCCATCGTTTTGCGGTCACTTACCACCGTCAGCTGAGGGGAAAACGGAATTTAAAATCCAGTTTGGAGGATATCGAGGGAGTCGGCGCCACCAGGCGCCGGGAACTGCTTAAGGCTTTTGGCTCCCTGGACAAAATTAGGGCGGCCGGGCTGGAGGAACTGGCGGCGGTGCCGGGCATGAACCGCAAGGCGGCGGTGGCGGTATATGATTATTTTCACCGTTAGGCCGTAGGAGTGTGCAGGTACTGTGCGGGGCGTGCGGTTGTTTTATCGTCACAAAAGCTGAGCGGCAGCGCGGAGCATAAGGAGGTTGAAGATTGAGCGGCTATAAACTATTGGCTCTGGATGTGGACGACACCTTGTTGAATGGTAAACATCAGATTCCGGACCGGACCCGCCGAGCTGTGGAGCAAGCCCGGGAAGCCGGCGTGCGGGTAACCCTGGCCACGGGCCGGATGTTCCGCTCGGCCAGGCCCTTTGCCAACCAGCTGGGGATTGAGGAGTATTTGATTACTTACCATGGGGCCCTGGTGCGCCATGCGGTGACTGAAGAGACCCTTTTTCACCGGCCGGTCCCGCTGGAACTGGCCCTGGAGGTTATTGCCTATGTGAAGCAGGAATATGGCTATCATATTAATATCTATGTGGATGATTATCTGTACGTGGCTGAACGTACCCCCGAGGCGGAAGGTTACGCGGCTTTTGCCTCGATGCCTTTTGGCGTGGTGGGCGATCTGGACCGTTTTCTGCGGGAGCGCAACGAACCGCCTACCAAGGTGGTGGTGGTGACCCAACCGGAGCAGGTAGATGAAATGTTAGTCCGGACGCGGCCCATCTATGGCGACCGGCTGCATATCACCAAATCCAAACCGCGTTTCCTGGAGTTTTCCCATCCCGACGCCCATAAGGGCCATGCTTTGGCGGCGGTAGCCGATCATTACGGGGTGCGGCGGGAAGAAGTGATTGCCGTGGGCGACACCTATAACGACATTGAAATGATTGCCTATGCCGGCCTGGGCGTGGCCGTGGGCAACGGTCCTCTGGAAGTGCAAAAGCAGGCCGATTACGTCTGTCCCAGCAACGACGACTGCGGCATCGCCGAAGTAGTGGAAAAATTCATCCTGGGCCGGAAGCTCAGCTTGTAGTATGAGTTGTGCGTTGTGATTTAACACTTTAGGGAATTATCCTGGTCAATATGGCTGAGTTATACCCCGTCGGGCCATTTAGGATTAAAGCACTGAGAAGCGCACCCAGAGGGAATTGAATTTTTTTGCCGGGAGGTTGTACAATGGCCGGAAAACCGGCAGTTGGTCTGGACTTAGATCGAACCTCGAACCTCGAACCTCGAACTTCGAGTACAGAGCCTCGAACCTCGAGCCCCCTAACAGAGACGGACCAAAATGGCATTAATCGAAGTTCGAACCTCGAACCTCGAACTTCGAACCTCGAGCTCAGAACCTCGAACTTCGTCGTGGGCGTGGATCTGGGCGGCACTAAGATCCTTACCATGTTGGCCGACGGCGCCGGACAGGTGCTGGCCCGGGTCAAGGCGCCTACCCAGCCCTGGCGCGGCCTGGACGCCGTGCTGGATACCATCGTCGATTCAGTGGAGCAGGTGGCCAGTCAAGCCGGCGTGCTTCTCAATGCGGTGCGCACTGTGGGGGTCGGGGTTCCCGGTTTGCTGGATCGGGACCGGCAGGTTGTGTTCTTAGCGCCCAACCTGAACTGGCGGGACGTACCCTTGGGCGCCCTGCTGGGCGACCGGCTGGCCCTGCCGGTGCGGCTGGAAAACGACGCCAACCTGGCGGCGTTGGGCGAGTACGCTTACGGCGCCGGCCGGGGCGAAAGCCACCTGGTTTACATTACCGTCAGCACCGGGGTGGGGTGCGGAATAGTTTTGGACGGCTCGATCTACCGCGGCGCCGGCGGCGGGGCGGGGGAAATCGGTCATCTAACGGTGGCTCCCGGCGGTCCGCTGTGCAACTGCGGCAACAACGGCTGCCTGGAAGCGGTGGCCTCGGGCACCGCTATTGCCCGCCAGGCCCGGGCCCTGGTGGCTGAGGGCCGGGGCGCCGGAATCCTGGCTGCCGCCGGCGGCGCTCCGGAACAGGTTTCAGCCCGGACGGTAGCGGAAGCAGCCGGGCTGGGCGCTCCGGAAGCAGTGGCGATTTTGCGGGACGCCGGCCGGTTTTTGGGTCTCGCCGTGGCGGGCCTGATTAATTTGCTTAACCCCTCGGCGCTGGTGCTGGGGGGCGGCGTGCTGCAGTCGGATAGGGTGCTTTGGGACGCTATGTCGGAGGAAATTAACCGCCGGACTCTGAGCTCGTCCCTGGCGGCGGTGCGGGTGGTGCGGGCCGAACTGGCCGGCGACGCCGGGGTGCTGGGCGCGGTGGCGCTGGCTTTGGCGATTACTTAGACATAAAATTGCAGCAATGATGCGAGGAATCGGACACTGAAGCGGATGTGAAAGTAATTTTATTAAAAATATTAATTAAAATTGATTCGGGGGTGTGGGCGTGAAGCTGGAGTTTGGCAAGGGCGATTGGCCTGATTTTGCGGCCGGCATAAGCCGGGAGTGGCTGGTGACCAATGGTCTGGGCGGCTATGCCGCCGGTACCCTAATCGGGGTTAATACCCGCAAGTACCATGGATTGCTGGTGGCCGCCCTGACCCCGCCGGTGCGCCGCACCCTGCTGCTGGCCAAGCTGGATGAGCGGGTGGAAACAGGCGGTTTGTGTTACAACCTGGCTGTCAATCAGACCGCTGCCGGGGTGACAGAATCCGGTTTTATTCATCTGCAGCGGGCGGTGTTTGCTCCGCTGCCGCTGTTTACGTACAGTTTTGGGGAGTTGTGGCTACAAAAGCGGGTCTTTATGGTGTATGGCCAAAACACTACGGTTATCATCTATCGGGTGTTTAACGGCGGCGGACCGGCGGTGCTGCGTCTGCGGCCGCTGGTTAATAGTCGTGATTTTCACGGGACCACCGAGGCGGGCCGCATTTCCTTCCGCCAGCAGTCCTTGGCGCCGGGCCAATGTGGCGCGCGGATTAGCGCCCTGCCGGAAACGGCGGATTTGCTGCTGTACAGCAGCGCGGGGGAATATATACCCGACGGCGACTGGTACCGGGGGCTTTTTTACGCCGAGGAACAGGAGCGGGGCCAATACCCCTATGATGATCACTATCTGCCCGGTGCATTTGCTGTGCCGCTGACCCAGGGAGAGGAAAAGACGGTGACCGTGGTGGCTACTACAGAGGAAGCGGCCCCGGCGCCGGACGGTCCGGCGCTGCTGGCGGCGGAGCTGATCAGAATCCTGCAGCTGATCGAACTGGCCGGATTCGAGGACGAACTGCCCCGCCGGCTGACCATAGCCGCCGACTCCTTTATCGTCCAGCGCCGTTCCACCGGCGCCAAAACGGTAATCGCCGGCTATCCCTGGTTCAACGACTGGGGCCGGGACACCATGATTGCTCTGCCTGGTCTGACGCTGGTCACCGGCCGTCATGATGACGCCGCCGAAATACTGCTCACCTTTGCCCGCTATGCCAAAGACGGCCTGCTGCCCAACGTTTTCCCCGACGCCGGCGAGGAACCGGCTTATAACACCGCGGACGCTTCCCTGTGGTTCTTCCACGCGGTCTATAAATATCTGGAGTACACC
>WQUS01000119.1 GCA_009781965.1 Bacillota bacterium
AAACGACCCGGTGTATATTATTTACACCAGCGGGACGACGGGACTGCCCCGGGGAGCGGTTCTCTCCCATCGCGGCCAATACCAGGTAGCCAATGCGCTGGCTCTGGAGATGGGACTGCGTAAAGAGGACATTACCCTGGATATGATGCCTTTATATCATACCGGCGGACATGCTGTTGCCCAGGCTCATTTTTACAGGGGCTGCACTCAAATTATAACCACCGGCTTCAACCCGGACAAAGCGCTGAAGCTGGTAGCCCAGTATAAGATTACCACCATGCAGGTAGTGCCGGCCATGCTGATTGATATGCTTAACCACCCCAATGTGGATAAATATGATACCAGCAGCTTGCGCATCATATTTTACGCTTCCTCCATTATGCCGCTTCCCTTGCTTAAAAGAGCTATTCTTAAGTGGGGCAAAATCTTTTTCCAAAGCTACGGTCTGACCGAGAACGGTCCCGTTGCCTCAGCGCTGAGCATTGAGGATCATCATGTGGAAGGTCCGGAGCGGTTAACCCAAAGACTGTCCTCCTGTGGCATAGAGTCGGCCAATACTAAAGTCAGAGTGGTCAATGAGCAGGGGGAAGAGGTTAAACCGGGGGAAATTGGCGAAATGATCATCCAAAGCGAGCAGATGATGCTGGGCTATTGGAACTTGCCTGAGATGACGGCCCAAACGATCAAAAACGGCTGGTTATATACGGGAGATTTGGCTACCGTTGATGAAGATAGGTATATTTACATTAAAGACCGTAAAAAGGATATGATTATCAGCGGCGGAGAAAATGTCTACCCCCGGGAAGTGGAAGAATGTCTTTATACCCACCCAGCCGTCAAGGAATGCGCTGTTATTGGCATACCCCATGAAAAATGGGTGGAAGCGGTGCACGCTTTAATTGTCTTGAAGGATCAGCAAACGGCTACGGCGGAAGAAATAATCGCCTTTTGCAAGCAGCAAATAGCCGGTTACAAAGTACCCAAGTCGGTAGAATTTGTTGCTGATTTGCCTAAAAATCCCAGTGGCAAGCTTTTGAAAAAAGAGCTGCGTGATCGTCTCAGAGAAGCCGCAGAGAACAGTCACATTCAAAAAGGGTAATAATAATTGATAATATAAAAAATAAATAGGAGGGTAAATGATGAGACTAAAAGACCGGATAGCTTTAATAACGGGGGCCGGAGGGGGAATTGGCGAAGCGGTAGCCAGACGTTTCGCTTTAGAAGGCGCCACTGTTGTATTAGCTGATATTACTGAGGATACGATCCACAAACTTGATGCTGACCTTAAAGCCCAAGGCTATAATTCACTCGCCATTCCGGTGAACATTACCAAAAAAAGCGAAGTTGACGCCATGGTACAGCAGGTAGTCAGCACTTACGGCAGGCTGGATATTTTAATTAACAACGCGGCGATCAACCGTGACTCATTGCTCAAAAAAATGACCGAAGACCAATGGGATTTTGTCATTGATGTCAACCTTAAGGGCAGCTTTTTATGCGCTAAAGCAGCCGCCGAGCCGATGATGGAGCAGAAATACGGCAAGATTAATAATACGGCTTCCATTGGCGCCTTGGGCAATATAGGCCAAGCCAATTATGCCGCCTCCAAATCCGGCGTCATCGGCCTGACTTATGCTTTATGCCTGGAGCTGGCGCGTTATAATATCAATGTTAACTGCGTGGCTCCCGGCGGCACGGTAACCAATATGACCGCCGGTATTCCGGATAACATTCGCCAGAAACTAATTGACGCGGTACCTTTAAAGAGATTTGCCGAACCCAGAGAAATTGCCAATTTGCATCTGTTTTTAGCCAGCGACGAAGCAGATTATATTACCGGTCAGGTGATCTTCTGCGACGGCGGGGATACAGTCGGTTTTTAACGCTTGCTGCCGCAGCTCAACGCCTCTCTGTAAATAATATGAAATTAAGTAAAACAGGAGTTTATAAACTCCTGTTTTACTTAATTCGCCGTACATGTGAAAGGGGAAGCCCGATGGTGGAATGTGACAACCTTGATGCTTTTGAATATTCCTCAAACCGGAATAAATGCAGCCGGCTGAATGACGGTATATCTAAGCTACTCAAAAGATTCCTGGCGGAAAATTTGTTTCCTCTGCGGGCGACTCTGGGATGTGCTTTGGCTGTCCGGCAGGGCTTGGGAAAAGGAGAAATTCTTGCCGCTTTTCGCAGTAAGGCGGGACAAAAAATAGTAAATCTGCTTCAAAACAACCAGAGTCCTGTTTTTGCCGAATTACCTTCACTGCTGGAAACCTGTTTCTCAGACCAAAATGTTATGATTCTGGAATCAAGAGACGCACATATTGTCTGTGAGATACCGTTTTTTAACTTAGCTGATGAAAAATTTGTTCTTTGCACTCCCTGGTACTGTAACGGTTCTTTTCTGCTTGTTTTTTGGAGTAATCAGCCTTTTGGCGAAAAAGAGCAGGTGTTTCTGAGAAATTTAACCTGGCTGCTCACCGAAGCGGCAACGAATATACAAAAACAATGGGCAGTATCCACCAGACTAAACAGCTTGGAAATGATTTTCAATACCACCAAAGTTTTAACTTCCGAGCAGTCTGTGGAGAATAAACTGGAAATATTAGCCGATACGGCCATGGAAATGCTGCACGGAGATTATGCCACCTTGCGGCTGGTGCAGCGGGGAACCCTTCAGCTGGCTGTCAGCAGGGGCTTACCGGGAGGGTTTGAAGGAGTAAAAGACCGATTTGGGCTTTACATCGACGACTGGACTGTGCGCAAAGGCAAAACGGTAACCATTGAAGATATTACTGCTTGGCCGGCCATAGAATATGCAAGAGATGTAAGTGGTTTAAAATCAGTTATTTCCGTGCCCATGCGGTTAAAAAACCGCGTTATTGGGGCCATATCAATTTATTCCATTGTGCCGCGGATTCCTGCTTCCGACATGATCAACTGCCTCTCCATTATTGCCGATCAAGTCGCTATTGTCATTGAAGACGCCTTGCTGATGAGCAGGACGGCATTATTACAAGAGGTACATCACCGGGTTAAAAATAATCTGCAAATGGTTGCCGGCCTTTTATCATTGGCGGCTTCTTCCAATCAGCAGTCGCCCCTGGCCGAGGAATACCTGCAGGAAAGCGTCAACCGGGTGAAAACAATGGCGATCATTCACGGGCTCCTGTCCGAAAAAGGGGAAGGTTTAACTGACTTAAAGGAGCTCATCAACCGGCTTGCTCCTTTATTTCTAAACCTGCAGATTACGAATACCAGGAAAGCTGAGATCAAAGTGATTGGGCCCAGTGTGTATCTAGGTTCAAAAGAAGCCACCTGCCTTGCTTTGGCGATTAACGAATTGTTGTGTAATTCTCTTAAACACGGCATTGTTGATTTTCGGGAGGGCTTTGTATCTGTGGAAATTCAGATGGATAAAGAGAATTTGCATTTGAAGATCCAGGATAACGGCCACGGTTTAACCTCTGAATTCGATTGGAAAAAACATAAAGGATTGGGGTTGAAGATTGTTGAAGCACTAATAGAAAAAGACCTGCATGGTACTTTCAATCTTTCCTCAAACAACAAAGGGGCTCTTGCAGTTATTGTTGTACCGACAAGTATCTTGCGCAATGGAGGTGTTATTTCCGGCACAGATTGGGATCTGAACGAAAGAGCATAATATTCATATATTAACATATTAATATGTTAATATATGAGTCTTGACAACAATAGTGAATTATTATAGCATTAAACATATTTTTAAAAAAATTTATAAAGCGTTCCCGTTTTGACGCTTTGCTGGTTATGAATGCCTTTCGTTTTGAGTGGCGTTTTTTTATTTTTAAACGTAAAGGTGGTGAACAAGAAACGATAATAAACGATTATATATATTGCAGTTACAGTCATTAGCGCTCATTGTTTATAACTAACGAGTTTGCAATAATTAATAAGTTTTAAATAACCAGCAAGTTCATAATAAATCAGTCAGTAAAATGCTACCAGTAAAGATGTTGTAAAAATAACTTGAAAAGGTGATAAATAATGAGTATTGGTCCCAATGTGGGCGGAGGCGCTGCCAAAACGTCTTTAAGCATAGGGATTCCCCAACGGATTGAAAGACTGCCCATTACTTCTTACCAAAAGCTGATTTCTTTTATGATCATTATGGCGGTGTTTTTTGACGCTGTTGATATGGGGGCGCTGACATATTTACTTCCGACGCTGGCCCAACACTTTAAGCTGGATTCCGTAATGACCGGGTTTTTAGGTTCCATTGGCCTGGCCGGTATGTTTCTGGGGGCAATTACATCCGGTATACTGACCGATAAGTTTGGCCGCAAAGCAATTTTGATGGTTTGTATTATCCTCTGGGGAGTGTCCGGTTTATTGGTCGCTATGTCCTGGAGTGTTTCTTCCCTGTTTATCTTCAGATTTTTACTGGGTATCGGTCTGGGGGGATCATATCCGGCGGCTAACTCAATGGTGCCGGAATTTTTACCCAAAGCGAGCCGGGGACGATATTCCAGCCTTATGGAAGGCCTGGCGCCCATTGGGGTGTTATGCGCCGGAATTATTGCCTTTTTTGTGTTGCCCAATATAGGCTGGCGGTGGGTTTTCGTCATTGAGGCCATCCCTGCTTTTTGGGTGCTTGTGATCTGGCGGTACGTTCCGGAATCTCCGCGCTGGCTGGAATCATCAGGCCGGAAAAAGGAAGCTGAAGCAGTAATGGGACAAATTGAGGCGGAGGTAGAAAAAAGATACGGCAGTTCCCTTCCGCCGGTAGATACTTCAGTTGCAACGGAAACTGATATCAAAAAAGCTTCCTTTGCCGAATTATGGTCCCGGAATTACTATAAGCGGACCATCATGCTCTGGGTTCTCTGGGCTACTTCTTTGTTTGGTTATTACGCCATCAACCTCTGGCTGGGCGCTCTTTTGGTAGCGAAAGGATTTACCGTTACCAAGTCGATCGGTTACGTTATTTTAATGACTGCCGGAGCCATACCGGGTGTGCTTTTAACTACTTATCTGATTGAACGCCTTGGACGCAAACCACTGGTTGTTGTCTCCATGATCGGAACTGCGCTGGCGGCGTATTTCTATGGTCAGGCTCAAACATTGCCGATGGTGATTACCTGTGGATTGTTAATGCAGTTCTTTTTGTGGATAATGTGGCCTTCGATCTACACTTACACACCGGAGCTCTATCCGACCCGGATGAGAGGAACCGGCTGCGGCTTTTCCCAGGCCTTTGGCCGGCTTGCCTCTTTGCTGGGTCCCTCTGTCACCGGTGTAATACTGGCCTCGTCTTTAGGTCAATCAATGGTATTTACTGTTGCCGGCGTTACGTTTGTCGTAGGCGCTCTGGTGGTGCTGCTCTTGGGTCCGGAAACAAAAGGCCGGGCTTTGGAAGAAGTCAGTTCTTAAGATAAGACAGAAGGAAGGTCGGGACTATCCCCTTTCTGTCTGGCTGAGCGGTTCTGAATACGAGCCGGATACAATGGCCCATCAGGTGACGCCGATGTGTATCCCTCAAGCTTCATAATAACTGATATTTCTAGTATAACAAAGCTTATAGTCGAAGATTGCTTGAATGTATCATAGCCATTTACTAAGGTTTTTGGTTTGTTATTCCATTTAATGATTGACGAGGAAACGCAAGTAAACATTACCATATCCTTGTTTAAAAAATGATTGCAGAAAATAATGGAATTATGTACTTAGCAATAAAACAGTGGTTTGTAAAAATCCCTGTTTTATTGCTGCTTCACAGTTTTTTTTAATTGGTCATCGCCACCGTAAACAAAATTTAAAAACGGCGACAGCGAATAATTTGATGATTTAATAATATTAAACAGTTGACAGCAAATCAAAATATTATTATTATAATAATAACATTAGATTTATTTTTTAGAAAATTAAAAATGCGCTCCTGTTTGGCGCCCGAGGGTTATGAATGCCTTTCGATTCGATGGGCGTTTTTATTTTGTTTGCTTTAGCATTTTGCCTTCAGTACTTTATTAAAGAAAGGGGGCTTGCAGGCGCCAATAGTTAGTTGGTTCGGATACCTGACAGTAAAGTGATGATATGAATATTCCAAGCAACACCGCAAGAATTACTGTGCCCAATAAAACAGTAATAAAAATAAACAACAAGGGGGAAATACACTATGAACTACAAGATAGGAATCGATGTCGGAGGAACTTTTACCGACTTCTTATTGGTTGGCGAAGACGGAA